>JALYWZ010001054.1 GCA_030852505.1 Myxococcota bacterium
GTAGGCAGCGAACCGCCTCGCGCTCGTCCTCGATTTTGCGTCCGACCGGCAATCGCAACCTCCGTGGTGCGATCCAGCATGAATCCTGGCCGTCTCGAGATCATCCCGCCTTGGCTGATGGGTCACGTATGTACTCACGTATGGCGGCCCTGTGTCAGTCGAGACGAATGTTGCAGCGGCATTTGCTACTCGGGTGCCTGTTCGGAGTGCCGGCTTGCCGGCGACCCTTGCTCGTGGAATGCTCAGTGTTGTTCGGAGTACTGCGACTTGGCCGCGGGTCAGTGTGGCTGCTCTGCGCCGGATGGCGCGGAGAGTGCGTGCCGCGAGGATAGTGATTGTTGTGAGGGTAGATGCAATTCCCAGATGTCGAGGTGCGTTCGTGAGTAAGTTGGGCGTTTGCTTGATTCTCTGCACGAGCTTTCCTTGCTTGAACGTTATCCAACTAGTGGCTTTCGTTCTCATCTTCAGCACGGTCTCAGGGTGCGGCACTACGGATACGGAAGAGCCCTCGGCGCCGGAAGAAGCGTCCTTCATCTTTCCACAGGCGGTGCCCGAGACGTGGCTGTTCGTTGTGGATGACCGAGACGACGCGGAAGGCGAAGCTCTGCGCGCCCACCTCTCCGAAGCGTTCCTAGACGGCGAAATGCAGATGTCTGGAAGTTGCCGAAGCGACCCTGCAGTTCCGAATCCGAGGGACCGAATCGCGGTGCTCGCTCTCCCGTCGGCGAGCGGGACCAGGTTGATCAGTGCGGGCGAGTTCGAGTTGCGCTCGCATCGGGCGAGCGAAACCGATCTGGCCGACTGGGCACTAGCAGTCTTCAGCCGCTTGGACCAGAACCTGACGGCGGATCCAGAGAACCCTTTTCGTTGGTTGGCGACGCTGTCCGATAGTGCGTTTCTGCTGCAAGGACTACGTTCACCAGAGTCCGCGGAAGAATCGTCCTTGGTTTCGAGCCTCGCGCGATCGGAGGTCACGGTGATCGTGGCCGCGAGCGCTCATGAGGATCAAAGCGAAGGGTCAGTCTCAAGCTACTTGCTAGACGCCGCAAAGGCGGACGACGCGCCGGTCGTGGCGGACCTCGTTCTTCCAGGTTTGGGGGGCGTAGGCTGCCAGCAGCCTTCAAGCGCGACGCCACGACTTTCCGCATGGGTCGCTGCCTCTGGTCCAGCGCTCGGGCGCCCGAGCTATTGGACTTCGGATGAGTTCTGTCCTCTGTCCAGGCTCAAAGCTGACTGTGTCGCACGCTGTTTGGATCCAAGCGCGGGCGCAACTTGTCGTCTGTTCGTAACGGCCGAGGTCGAGAAGTGTCCAGAGGAGCTCGGCTGGCAGGACGTTGCCGGGGGTGCCTTGGAGGACGGCCGGCGGGAGTGCGAGGTCCGAGAGCTCCAAGGGTCTGATCGCGATCGGTGTGAGCACGATCTATTCTGCACAGACTGTCCCCCGGGCTATTGCTTCACGGAAGTTCCTGAGCTCATCGAGGAGTGTCGGTCCCGGGGAAAGGAGCCGCTGCCCCGGGTGGTCGGCGCTGCGGTCGGAACTGACCTACAAGCCGCATTTAGGGTTGTCTGCCAGTGAGCGCCCCGTGAAGTCGCACCTAGTCCTGCCCGAACAGATCGACGTTTCCGCCGATGCCGATCGTGAACCAGCCGTGCGCGTCGTGGTCGTCGAGCGGGCCGATCAGGTCGGTGGCGACGTCGTCTTCGCTCACCCACTCCACCTCGCCGAACGAGCCGACGCCGAGCGTCGCCATCGGTGACAGGGTGAGCTGGGGGCTCAGACGGATCTCGGCGCCGACACCGATGCGCGCCTCGAGCACGCCGTCGGTGAGCTCGAGCGCTGCGCCGTCTTCGAACTCGGTGCGCGCCCGGCGGTAGCCGAGCGCGACCTCGGTGAGGAACCCGGTGGCGTCGGCGTCGGAGGTCGCTCGCAGCCCGACTCCCCAGAAATCGGTGTTGGACCGGCTCGGCTTGCCGAGCGGGCTGCCCTCGCCGTCACCGAGCTCGGCGCGCTCCCAGAGGGCGAAGATCGTGTAGGCGCGGGCGACGCGCGCCCCGAGCTGCACCTCGAACGCGGGCCCCGACGACACGAAGTCGCGCCACGACACGCTCTCGCGATCGAGATACGGCCCGGTCATCGAACCGTCGGCGTACACACCGCCGAACGGCACGAACCAGCCGACGCGCGCGCCCGCCCAGAGCG
>JALYWZ010000313.1 GCA_030852505.1 Myxococcota bacterium
GTCGGTGCCAGCGTTGCACGCGAGGCCCCCGCCGCAGCCGGTGCAACCGCCGCCGCCGCAGTCGAGCGCCGTCTCGCCGCCGTTCTTGACGCCGTCCGTGCAAGCGTTGACGAGACCTGCGGTTTCGCAGCCGGAGAACAGGTTGCTGCCGGTTCCGCCGTTGCACTGGTCGTTCCCGCCGCGACCACCCTCGAGGTAGTCGTTGCCGGGGCCACCGTTGAGCGGATCGTCGCCGTCCTGACCGTAGAGCCAGTCGTCGCCGTCTTCGCCGAAGAGCTGGTCCTGGCCCTGGCCGCCGTAAAGCGTGTCCGAGCCGGAGGCCGCCCCGGAGTTGTTGCCGCCGTAGCAGCGGTCGTCGCCATCGCCGCCGTAGAGCGTGTCGTTTCCGACCTGACCGTAGAGGGCGTCCTGGCCGGTTCCGCCGAACAGGTGATCGTTGCCGTCGCCGCCGTAGATGGTGTCGTTGCCCTCACCACCGCTGATGTAGTCCACCCCGCCGTTGCCGTAGATGGTGTCCTGCGCGCCGCGGCCCAGGATGCAATCCGAGCCCGAAGTGCCGTTCAGCGTGTTGTTGTTGGAGGTGCCGAGGATGATGTTGGTGCCTGCCGGACAACACGACGTGTCGTCGCCGAGCAGCGCCGTCACGACCTGCGTCGCAGTGGCCGAGCCGCCCGTCGCGCTCGTCGCGGTCCAGGTGACGACCGTGCGACCGAGCGGGAACTTGGCCGGCCGATCGTTGGTCAGCGTCAGCGAGCCACAGGTAGCCTTCACGGCGGGAGCCGGCAAGCTGACGTTGGTGCACGAGCTGATCGTGACCTCGGGCAGCGCACCCACGAATTGAGGAGCCGATCCAACGACGGGTGTCAGCACGCTGAGCCCATCGTTGCTGGGTTGTGCGTCGGGCACCGCGCTCGAGACCGAACCCGACAACTCGAGCGGTGACTCGAACCCGCAGCCGTCGAGGCTCGCCACCAGCGTGACGTTGACGCTCCCGCCGATCCCGAGCCCGTCGAGGGCGATGCTGCGGGAGTTACCGCTGCCGGTGCAGCTCGCGCCCGTCGAGGTCGTGCACGACGTGAACACCGCGGGAGCCGACAGGACCAGGGCCGCGCGCACCGACTCCGCGAAGCTCGGACCCGCGTTGGCGATGGTGACCTGGTACGTGAAGCTCGAACCCGCGCTGACGGATGCCGGCGTGCTCGTCGCGGTCAGGCTGAGATCTGCGCGCTCGTCGAGCAGGATGCGTTTCTTCCTGTCTTCGGCCGTGGGCTCGACTCGGTGCTGAATGCTGTTGTGCACGCCGAAGTTCCAGTTGCCAGATCCGGTGAACTTCAGCTTGATGTTCTCCCAGTCATTGTAGCCGTGGAGCGCGTTGGGCTGCGCGTCCTCGTCGTTGCCGTCTTCGCTTTCCCGATCTCTGCCCTGCCAGTTGAAGTAGCTGTACTCGTCGTCGCCCTTCTTGTCCGTCTCGCAGACCCGATTCTGCCCGTCCGAGACCATCCTGCCGATGATCACGTCGTCGTGCATGCGGGCGGTCTGGAGGATTGCGTCCGCGTCCGGCGTGATGACGGCGCCGTTGAAGGTGTCGCCTGGCTGAACGCCCGGCAAGCTCATGCCGCTGTCGAGGTTGCCGTTCGGACCGGCGAGGATCAGCTGCGGCTGCAGCTGATCGTTGAGCGCGGGCACGGTCTCGAGCGTCAAGTCGGACCCGGGTAGGATCCGGAGCACGACCATCTGATCGTCCGAGGTGGGAGACACGCGCGTCTGCAGGATGCCGTCGTTGCCCGCGACCACGGTGCTGTTCGGCCCGACCTGGTCATCGCCCAGCAAGGGATACGGCTCGAGGACGCCGTTGGTCCCCGGCAGGATGTGTCCCACGACGTCATCCGTAACCGCGGGGATCGCGATCACGGTCGGAGCCGCGCCCGGATCGATGCGGTTGACGGTCACGTCGTCGAAGATCGGAGTCGTCGCGAGCAAGAAGTCGGGGCCAGCGGCGACGAAGGTCGGTGACACCGTGTCGTTCGGATCCGGCGCGTGGGCGATGGCGCTCTGCAGGAACCCATCGGGCCCCGCGCTGATGAACGATCGTAGATCGGAGACGTGATCCGACGAGCTCGCGTTGGAGTCGAGGAGATCGTTCCCCCCGGGCAGGATGCACCAGCGATCGTCGTTGATGTCCAGCGTCGAGCTGGTGGCGGTAGCGGGATCGCAGTTCCAGTCGATGCTGCCGAACGCCGGGACCGTCTCGGTTCTCCCGGTCGGGCACGTGTAGCTGGTCATCAGATCGATCGGCCCCTGAATGCCCATGGCCTCGTCCAGGTTGGTCTCGTCGAGCGATGGCAGGATCTGCCGCGAGTAGTCGAACCTCGGCGGCTGCGCGACTCCGCCGACCGGCATCTGCGGGATGCCGCCCTGGAACGCGTAATTCATGATGCTGAGGTAGTTCGGCTTGCGGTTCACTTCGTCGCCGCCGCCGTGGTTGAGACCGAGGTTGTGGCCGAGCTCGTGCATGAACGTGCCCGCGCGGTCCGTGGCGCTGCCGTTGACGGCCGGAACCCACTTCTTGGTCACGGGATCCTGATCCGTGAAGCCGTAGAGCGAGACGAACACGTCATTGCCCGTCGGCTCGTGGATGTCTCCGTGCCCGATCAGATCCGGGCAGTCCACGGACGATGCGCCTTCGGCGACGCCGCTCGACCCGCTCGGTCGCCGGTGACCCCAGAGGTTATAGTGGAACACGGCCGCACGCGCGCCCAGGAGCTGTTGGGCTCGCACTTCTGCAGGAAACGCTTCCGCGCAGGCGGGACCAATGCCCGCCCTCTCGTTGGCCGTACCGAAGAATTGCATCCGATACTCGTCGAAGCAGGAGAGCTCCATGTCCTCGCACGGCAGAATCGAGCGCAGCCACTCGGACCCCGGCAGTGCGTCGCAGAAATCCGCCGGGCTGCAGAAGTTCTTGCCCATGTCGCAAATGTTGGTGTGCGTGACCAGGTCGACATCCGGCGCGGCGAGCGACACGTGCAAAGTGACGCCGCTGGGTGTACCGGGTGGCGCGCCGGGCGGCGGAGGGTACGGAGCGTCCCGGAACGCTTGAACGACCGGGGCCAGATCCGCAACGCTGGGCAAGTGGTTATGCGTCGGGCTCAGCGCGTCGGCGGCGCAATCGCTGCCCGGCGCGTTGCAGTCCATCGCGTCGATCTCGACGAACAGGTCTTTCACGTACCGGTTCGCTCCCATCGCCGGCAGGTCGAGCTCGATGCAGCCGTCGTTGTTGATGTCGACGCCGTTGATCTCCCAGACGTCCGGGATGCCATCGTCGTCGGTATCCAGTAGGGCGCCGATCGGCAGCCGGCCGATGGCAAGGCTGTGATACATCCCGAAGGACGTGTTGTTGCCGAGGTAGTTGCCGAGGGGGTGATCGGCGGACGAGAGCGTCTCCAAGTATCCGCCGAAGCTGGCGGCGCTGGTGACGTGACCGATCACGATCTCGGCGAACCCGTCGTCGTTGAGATCACCCGCGACGATCTCGTCCACTGAGCTTACGAAGCTGTCGTGACGCGCGCAATCGTTGGACTCCGCAGGGTCGAAGGTGATTGGCGGGCGCGACGGGTGCGTGACGATTTCAAGGCAGCTACCGTCTCCCCGACCGATGATCAGGTCCTCGTAGTCGTCGTTGTTCAGATCGGCGCACGCGAGCCGCGTGTGCCCGAAGTTCGGCGCCGGCTTGTTCGCACCAAAGTAGTTGTCGACCTGGACCGAGGTGTCGGTGACCGAGGGGTGCGTGTAGATCCTCCACGCCGAATCCACGACGATCACCTCTTCGAAGCCGTCGTTGTTGAGGTCGCAGACCACGAAGTCGTTGCCCGAGCGGAACTGCGGCGTGCTCGGGAACTCCGGGAAGAAGTCCTTGCGGAGGCCGCCGGTCTTGCTGAAGGCGAGGATACCCTGACCCTCTTGATTGCCGTTCGTCGGGATCGGCTCGTGGTCCCCGACGAACAGCTCGTCGGATCCGTCGTTGTCGAAGTCACCCATCCGCAGCACGTTGCCGGCCTGGAACGGCGCCAGGTTGAGCTGCGGGTACGGGTGGATCAGGCCGGAACCGGAATAAATCCCGACCGAACCCCCTCCGAAACTCGAGGCGGTGCCGACGGCGATGTCGTCGACCCCGTCGTTGTTCACTTCACCGGCGGCAATCACCAAGGGGGCGTTGTTGGTGTTGACCGACTGCAGCCCGCCTTGCGTGAAGAGGTCGATCACGCCCGGCTGATCCGACTCGAGCGCGAGCGACCGAAACAACGTCACCCCGGGCGCTCCGAGCTTCTGCTCGAGCTTGCCCGCCGGCGCTTCGCCGCCGACGTCGTCATTCTTGCTCGCGCACGCGCTGGACGCAATCGCCAACGCGATCAACACGCCCGAACCAAAACGCACACGTTTACCGCACTGCCAACCGGCAATCATCCCACGCATGTTCATTCCGGCAGAACGGATACACCCGCGGAATGAAACATCGCAAGTGTGAATTCGAGCAATCGCGCGATTGTCAATGCAATTCGGACAACTCGCGCAACTCGCGCAACTCGCGCAACTCGCGGTCGCGCGCTGACAGCGAACGCGGATAGGCTGGAGTTCCGAATGACCGCACCCGTCGCGTACGCCATCGACTTCGGAACCACGAACTCGCTGATCGCCGCCGCCTCCGCGGAGCGTGTCTGGGAGCCCCTCGCCATCGAGCCCGAAGGCGCCGATCCGACCGTGCTGCGCAGCGTGCTGTTCTTCTCGGACGACACCGCCGCCTTCGAATGCGGGGCGCGTGCGCTGCGCACCTCGGTCGAGTCCGGAGCGCGCGGCCGGCTGATGCGCTCGCTCAAGCGCTTCCTTCCGATGGAAAGCTTCGTCGAGACGCGGCTCGGCGCCCGGCGCTACGCGCTCGAAGAGCTGATCGCGATCTTGCTCCGCAACCTGCGCGAGCGCGCCAACGCCGTCGTCGGAGCGGACGTGCAGAGCGCCGTGCTCGGCTGCCCGGCGCGGTTTTCCGACGAGCCCGCCGCTCACGAGCTGGCTCTCTCCCGCCTCGAGCGAGCCGCAAAGCTCGCCGGTTTCAGCGAGATCGCGCTGTGCGAGGAGCCCGTCGCCGCCGCGCTCGACTGCGCGCATCAGTCGCAGCATCGAGAGCTGGTCGTCGTGCTCGACCTCGGCGGCGGCACCTCGGACTTCACCGTGGCGCGCCTCGGCTCGGGTCACGCCGACGTGCTGTCCGTGGGCGGCGTGGCGGTCGCTGGAGACGCGCTGGACGGCTCGATGATGCGCAGCTCGATCGCCCCGCAGTTCGGCGCCAACGTCACCTACCGCCGCCAGTTCGGCGAAAACGTGCTCGGCTTCCCGCGCCCCCTCCTCGAAAAGCTCTGCTCACCCGCCGAGCTTTGCCTCCTGGATCGCCGCGACACACTCAACTTCTTGCGCGAGATCCGCAGCTCCTCACTCGGCGAGGCGGATCGCCTGTGCATGGATCGGCTACTTTGCCTCGTCGAAGACCGCCTGGGCTTTCGCCTGTTCGAGGCGATCGACACGACCAAGCGCGCCCTCTCCGACCACGACGCGGCGCCGTTTCGCTTCGACTATCCGAGCATCGAGCTCGCCTTCCCGGTCGAGCGCGCGAGCTTCGAGGTGGCGATCGCTCCCGCGCTCGAGCGCATCTTGAGCCGGCTCGACGAAACCCTCGCGGCCGCCGGCGTCTCCACGCTCGAGGTGGACCGCGTCTACTGCACCGGCGGCACCGCCCGCGTCCCCGCTTTCCTGCGCGCCGTCGCCGCGCGCTTCGGCGCCGAGAAAGTGCGCCAGGCAAGCACCTTCCACGCCGTGATTCAGGGCCTCGCCGAGCGCGCCCGGAGCCTCGTCGCAGAAGGCAAGCTCGGCCGCGCCACTGCGCCGAGCTAACCACGAGATTTTGGTTGGGCGGCCTCGCTGAAAAGGGCGCGAGGCACGTCGAGAGCGACCTGAGGCAACGAGCAGGCGGCAAGTCGAGCGAGCAGCAGCCGCGCTTGCCCCGCGTGGTCGTGAGCAGCGAAGGTGCCTCGCCGGCACGAAACCACAGTCACGATCCTGACTGCAACAACCACCGCA
>JALYWZ010001055.1 GCA_030852505.1 Myxococcota bacterium
GCAACGCTGGTTCCAGTCGCAGCGATCGTTGCCGAGCCCGGCGTTCCGATCGAACGCGCAATCCAGCCGACAGTTTGCCGCGACGGTTCCGGACGACAGCGCCTGTTCGTCATCGTCGCACGGACCGAGGCAGTCCGGATCCAGGGCGTCGATCAGCTGGTCGCCGTCGTCGTCGTCGCAATTTCCGCAGGCGTAGAGCTTGCCGCGGCAGGTGCGCGGCTCGCACTCCGGCGTGGCGCCGCCGCTTCCGAGCCGGCCGCCAGTGGAGCCGCCGGTGTTCACGGAGAGCCCGCCGCTCGGCGTGAGCCCTGCGACCGCTCCCTGACCGCCGCTGCCGTAGTCGTAGCCGACGTCGGCCCAATCGGAGCACGAGGCGACGGCGGCGAGGCTCACGCCGGTCGCCGCGAAGAAGCGCCTCACGGCACGAGCCCTCGATCCACGGCGCGTCCGTGGGCCGAATTCGGGAACTCGCGGCGAAACTCGGTACCCCGTTCGCGCGCCTGATCGGCCTTGCCGAGCCGGCTCAGCGCCTCGATCGCGATCACCTCGCGCTCTTGGCGCAGCACGCCGCGTGGAAATTCGGCTTGATGGCGCCGCGTGAGCTCGAGCGCGAGCGCCGGATTCTTGGATAGAGCGCGGCGCGCTCGCTCGAGCAGTGCCGCCTCGTTCGGCGTCTTCACGCGCGCGGCGGACGCAGGGGGGGCTGATGCCTCGGCGGCCGGCTCGATCGAAGCCGGCGCGGGCTCGACGGCGCTCGGGACGGGAGCTTGCGGTACGGGCTCCGTCAGCTTGGGTGCGGACGCTGCCATCGGTGGGGTCGTAGTTTCCGTCCGCGGCGCGCTGCTCTGCAAGCCGATCACCGCCAGCAGCGCGGCCAGACCGCCGACCGCTGCAACAATCGCCAGCGCGCGCCCGCCGGAGCCCAGCAATCCGGATTTTCCGACGCTTCCGGGGGGAGGGGCCGCGGGCGGGTCGGGCAAGCGCCCTCGCAGAGCCAGCAGCCGTGCATCGCTCGGGAGGTCGAGCGCCGCGCTCCGGAACAGCTCGCGGAGCTCCGGGCCGGCGTCCGAGTCGGCCTCGCTGAAGCGCGGTGGATCCCGTTCCTCAATCACGAGCAGACTCCTTTTTCCGGCTCTGCACGCTCGCCTTCAGGGCGTCGCGCGCGCTGTAGAGACGCGAGTAGGCCGTTTGCATCGGGCAGCCGACGATCTCCGCGACCTCTCTCATCGAAAAGCCTTCGATCTCGTAGAGCACGAGCACGGCGCGCCGGTCTTCGTCCAGCGTCGAGAGCAGCGCCTCCAGTGTCTGGCGGGCTTCCGCGGGTTCGAGCGCGGAACTGCCCGGGGCGCTGCTCGCCGGCTCGAGGGGCTCCGCGGTCGCGCGTTCGCGTCGGACGTACGCGCTCCGGCGGTAGTCGGAGGCCAGGCGCAGAGCGATGCCGTAGAGCCAGCTGCGCAGCGACGAGCGCCCTTCGAAGCTCTCGAGCTTGCGCTGCGCGGTGAGGAACACCTCCTGACACACGTCTTCGGCGTCGGCGTCGGCCACCCCCAGCTGCCTGACGCAGCGCCAGACGTAGCGGGCGTGTTCACGGAACAGGGCATCGAAATCGTGCTCGGGTGGCGTCTCTCCAGTGAGTGGGGACGGCCCCCCCGAACTTCGGATCAAAACCGCACCCCGATTCCAATTCGGACGCTGGCCACGACCGGAGCTACACGAAACAACTCTTTCCGCTCCTCGCCGGAGAGTCTTTCGGAGAATCTATCGCGTGTCAGCGGAAATTCGCCGCGCACACCCGCGGCGAGCAGCACGCCACCGAGCGTCAGCCCGGCATCGGCCCCCGCGGCGAACGCGTAGTAGAGTCGCGTCGTGTCGAGGTTCCGATCGAAGTCGAAGCCCCGGGCTCCGAGCCAGCCGACTCGCTGTCCGACACACGGCTCGACGCTGAACGAGCCCCACGAGCCCCCCAGACCGCACAGCTCGAGCCCGATGCGGCGCGCGTCGAACTCCGCGCCACCGCGGCTCCCGCTCCGGTCTCGGGTCAACGTGGCGTCGAACGCGGCGATCACGCGCGGGCCGCGCGGGAAGGCGAGCTCGGCCGCTACCTCGGCACCGAGCCCCCAGCCCGGGACGAGGCCGATTACCACCAGCCCGGAGCCGCGCACTCCGAACCCGAGCGGCTCTCGCGGAGCGAACGAC
>JALYWZ010000314.1 GCA_030852505.1 Myxococcota bacterium
ACTTCGTGCGCGCGCGGCGACATCTTGCGCCAGCTCTTGGTGAGGATCTCGATCAGCTTCTGGTCGTCGTGCTTCTCGGCGAACTCCCCGAGCTCGTGCTCGAGGAAGGCGAGGCACAGCGCATCTTCCATGGTTTGCACGTCGGGGTGGAGGCGCATCTGCTGTTTCAGGTTGATGCGCTGGACGGCTTCGATGGTGTCGCTGTCGTAGCCTGCCTGGCTCAGGATTTCGCTCGAGCGCTGGGCGTGGCTCTTGGCCAGGTCGGCGCGCCACTTCAGGTAACCGATGCGGCCTTCCGGGTAGGTGGAGCGCGGCACGAGGTAGCGGCCGAGGTGCTGGCAGTGCGCGGCGAGCCGCAGCGCTTCGGAGGCGTGCGGCTCCAGCTTTTCGATCCAGGCGGCGAGGCGTTCGGCTTGAACCAGCTCGCGCGGGCGGCCGTCGGCGAAGTGTTCCGGATCGCCGGCGCTCACGCCGTGGAAGGCGCGGAGCGCTCGTTCGAAGCGCGGGTCCGTCATGGCCGCGCTTCGTAGCACGCCCGGCTCAGCGCGGCGGCGCTGCGAAGCGGCCCGGAAACGGATCGGCGTCGTGGCGGCGCCGTGACTCGCGCTCGAGCCAGGGCGGGCTCGAGCCGCGCTCGTCGAAGAAGGCGACGCCGATCACTCCCACGTTGCGATCCGTGCCCGTGCGCGCGGCGTAAGAGTCGGAAACACTGCCGAACCGGAACTCGGCGACCTCGTCCAGGTTGCGGCGGAAGCCCTCGATCTGGACGTTACCCCAGGGAGCGATCAGGTAGCCGCGCTTGGACGGCGACGCGCTGCGCCCGTCGATCACGTCGAGCCCGTCCACGCTGGCCACGGCTTCGAAGCGCTGCCCGGTGTGGTTTCGGATCTCGATGATGTAGCGGTCGCCGTGACGCCCGGTGACGTAGCTCCTGGAGCCGAGGTCGTAGGTCGGCAGCACCGAGCCTCCCGCGTCGAGCAGCCGCACGCTGAGCGCGCCGTTCGCCACCTCCACGGAAGAGACGGTGTAGCTCGATAGCGACGCGCCGCGGGTCATGGACGCGATGCCCTCGGCGTCGTTGTAGTAGAGCGTCGTCGTGGACCAGGGCGAGCCCGGTGTGCGCCGTTCGAACGGTGCGTCGCTGACCCGGCTGGTGCGCGTGGCCCCCCACTCGGTGCCGAGGCCCGGGCGATCTTCGCGCGGCTCGGCCGGACGCGATTTCTTCGGGGTGTACGCGTCATTGGCGCTCGAGCGGCCTCGCGCTTCCTCCCGGGCCGGAGCAGCGGGGGCGTCGGACGGAGCGGAGTAGTCGCCGCTGCTGGCCCCCGGGAAGCTGTCGTTCGCAGCGGCGGGCGCTTCGGCCCGGGCGTCGACACCGAACGGACCCGTCGCCACACGTGAAGAGCGATCCGGCGGCGCGGAGCCTCCGCGGCCCGACCCGGCGCAACCGGCAACCAACGCGACGAGGCAGACGTACGAGGCAAATCGAAACATGACGGCGCTCCTGAATGACGAGGGGTCAGTCACTGGAACGCGGCGGCCATTCCGACCTTACACGGCGCGGATTTCGGCTGGAAATCGCGGGTGCGCGCTCAGCGGCCGCTGTCGGTGGGGCGCCCGCTGGCGTCGGCGTCTACCTGACCGCTCTTGATCGGGCTGCTCACGTAGGCGCGCATCACGACGTGGTCGTCGACCGGTAAGTTGCGGCGGATCAAGATGCGCGTCACTTCGCCGTGCTCGGGGTCGATGCGCGCGGCGGCGGTGCGCACGAGCTCGGGGACGCCCGACAGGTCCACGGTCGAGAACGGGAACAGGTTGTTTGCCAGCGTGCCGCTGCCGCGGAGCTCGACCGGCAGCGGGCCGCGCAGCTGCTCGGTGGTCCATTCGTAGGCGACCGCCTCGTCGCCTCCCGAGCTCACCTGAATCAACAAGCGGTGGGGGAAGATCTCGATCGACAACACGCCGACGCTCGCGCCGATCCGGGACTTGAGCGCCGCCGTGGCCTTGCCGATGCCCGCCGGGCGGTAGAGCGGGCGCGGCGCGACCTTCACGCTCGCTTGCGGCGCGGCCTCGGTGCGGGACAGGCTCTGATTGGGTGCGTCGTCTCGACAGCCCGCGCCCCAGCCGAGCAGGCAGGCGAGTGCGACGGGCGTGGCAGCGGCGGGGCGCACGGCCGAAGAATCGGCCATTTCAGGGCTCGGCGCCACGCTCAGGCGATGCGCGCGAGCCAACGAATCAGGATCGCGAAGCCTTCGTCGAGCGCCGGCAGCAGCGTCCATTCATTTCTTTGATGAGCCTGCGCCTGGACACCGGGCCCGAAGTTGGCGGCGGGCACGCCGAGCGCTGCGAAGCGCCCGACGTCCGTCCAGGCCTGCTTCGACTCGACGCCCCGGACACCGCTGTCGGCGAGCGCAACCACGATCGGATGATGGCGAAGCGGGGGCGCCGGCGGTGAGCGATCGACGACGTGGATCGCAGCGTTTCCCGCGACGATCTCGGCGAGCGCACGCTCCGAACGCTCGAGCGTGCCGCTCGGTCCGAAGCGGTGGTTCACGTTGAGCTCGAAGTGATCGGGGATGATGTTGCGCGCGCGCCCGCCGTGTCCGAGCGTCGCGCTCATCACGTCGTGCCAGGTGAAGCCGTCGATCTCGTCGGGTATCGGCGCGCGCGCTGCGAGCCGCGCCAACACGCCTGCGGCTTTGTGGATCGCGTTCTCGCCTTGCCAGGGGCGCGCGCTGTGCGCGGTCTTGCCGGAGAAGTCGAGCCGGGCGTGCACGGAGCCGCCGCAGCCGAGCTGCAGCTTGTTGTCGCTCGGCTCGAGCATCAGCGCGAAGGCGACCGAGCGGAGCTCCGGATCTTGCTCGAGCACCGGCCCGAGCTCGTTCTCTTCGTAGGGTCCCTCTTCGCGCGCGTAGAACACGAGCGTAATGTTCGGCAGCTTTTCCGGCGGCGTTTCGGCGAGGCCGAGCAGCAGCGCCAGCCCGCTCTTCATGTCCGCGGCGCCGGGAGCGTAGAGCCGGTCAGCCTCGATCCGCGGCGGGCCGTCGTGTTCGGTGCGGACTACGTCGAGGTGGCCGCCGAGCACGACGTGTGGGCCCGGGCGGCCCCGCGTGAGCGGCACCACCAGCGAGTCGCCGTAACGCCGCAGCGGCGCTGCCAGCTCCGATGACGTCAGGCGCTGCTCGACCGCGTCACACAGCGCGCGCTCTTCGCCGATCAGCGAGGGGATCTCACAGAGCCAGAGCAGCGTCTCGGTGAGGGTCACAGAGCCACGCCGAAGTCGCGCAGCGCAGCGTTCAGGCTGGTCTTCCTGTCCGTGCTCTCTTTACGCTGGCCGATGATCAGCGCGCAGGCGATCTGGTAGCTGCCGGCGGGGAACTCTTTGGTGCGCATGCCCGGCACGACCACGCTGCGGCTGGGGACGCGGCCGCGGTACTCGACCGGCTCCTTGCCCGTCACGTCGATGATCGGCGTGGACGACGTGAGCGAGACGCCCGCGCCGATCACCGCCTCTTTCTCGATCAACATGCCTTCCACCACGATCGCGCGCGAGCCGATGAAGCAGCCGTCTTCGACGATCACGGGCTGAGCACCCGGCGGCTCGAGGACGCCGCCGATCCCGACGCCGCCGGACAGGTGGCAATCCTTGCCGATCTGCGCGCACGAGCCGACCGTGGCCCAGGTGTCGACCATCGTGCCCGCGCCGACGTAGGCGCCGATGTTCACGTAGCCGGGCATCACGATCGCACCCGGCTCGAGGAACGCGCCGTAGCGCACGGTCCCCGGTGGCACCACGCGCACGCCGAACTTGTCGAGGTCCTGCTTGAGCGGGATCTTGTCGTAGAACTCGAAGGGGCCGACCGGCAGCTTCTGCATCGGGCTGAGCCCGAAGTAGAGCAGCACGGCCTGTTTCACCCAGGCGTGTGTCGTCCACTTGCCGGGCCCGTCCTGGGTCGCGACGCGGATCGCGCCGGTATCGAGCAAGCGGATGGTCTCGTGCACCGCCGCGCGGACCTCGGGATCCGAGAGCAGGTTGCGGTCGGCAAAGGCAGATTCGATGCGGGGACGAAGTTCGCTGGGTTCCACGGCGCGGGAGCCTAACGCGTCCCGCGAGCGCCGCCATCCGACCCGAGCTTGGCGCGGGTACTAACCGGCCAGGCCGCGGTTCATCGAGCTCGCGGCGGAAGCCAGCGGGTAGCTGAGGCTGAATGCGGCCCGCTTTTCGTCCCAGTCGAGCCGGCCGCCGCCCATCCGCGCGGCCACGCGCAAGCAGGTGAGGGTCGGCTCGATCACACCGCGCGGGATCAGGATCAGCGGCTCGCCCGTGGCGTGCGGAAAGCGCGAGACCTCGATGCGACAGCCGCCCGTGCGGGGATCGGCGTGAATCGACAGGGTCGGGTCCCCGCTCGGGGACTTGCCCTGCGCGACCAGCTCGACGCCGAGCGAGAGCAGAGTCATGGCCACGCGCGGGTTGGTGTCGATTTCGAGGCCGTCGCTGCGGCTGGTCAGCACGGCGCAGATGCCATCCTGATCGCCGCCGCGAGCGCTCGGCGGCGACGTGAACGCCTCGCGGACGAGCTCCGTCGGTTCCAGGTACACCGAACGCTCCGAGCTCGACTCTTCGAGCATCTGAAGCAGCTCGCGCGCGGCATCCAGCTCGAACGAGCACTTGCCGACGATCTCTTCGAGGCGGATCCGACTGGCGGCGCTCATCGGCTTGGTCGCGGCCTCGCGCAACGCCTCTTCGAGCAGCGACAGACGCGGCAGGAGGAAATCGTGCAAGGCGATGCGGCCCTCGTCGAGCGAGGGGGAGCTCAGTGCGTCGAGCAGCGTGCCGGTTGCCTCACGCATCGGCGTGCAGGCTTCGACCACGTGCGGCAGCACGGACGCGACGGCCTTGGGGGCGACGCGGGTCGATCGCAAAAGCTCCGCCAGGTTCCGCAGCGCGCCGAGCGCATTGCGCAGGATCCCCTGCGCAGTGGAATGGGCATCCCCCTGCGATGAGCCGAGCCCGACGTGGGGCGGGTGCTCGTTCGTCATCCTCTGAGCGGAATGCTAGCCCTACTCCGGGAGGGGTTCCATAGCCTGATCCGCCGAGAAAATTGTCCGATCCGGCGGATCAGGGCTGTGGACGGCGGTGAGGAGCCCCCATGCAAGTGGGGTGGCTGACCGGCCGAGGACGCTCGTTTCGAGGCGATGAAGAGGCCTAGAGCAGGTCCATACCCGCGAAAAAGAAGGCACATTCGATCTGGCCGTTCTCTTCCGAGTCCGAACCGTGCACGGCGTTCTCGCCGACGTTCGCACCGAACGCCTTGCGGATCGTGCCCTCGGCCGCCTTCGCCGGATCGGTCGCACCGATCACGTCTCGCCAGTGGCGGACGGCGTCCTCGCGCTCGAGAGCCACGGCCACGATCGGACCGCGGCTCATGAACGTGACGAGCTCCTCGAAGAAGCCGCGCCCGCGGTGTACGGCGTAGAAGCCCTCTGCCTGCGCGCGCGACAGCCGCACCTGGCGCAGGCCGAGCACGCGGAAGCCCTCGCGCAGGATGCGCTCGACGATCGTTCCGGACGCACCCTTCGCCACGGCGTCGGGTTTGATGATGCAGAGAGTTCGCTGAACAGCCATTGGGGTCGCGCGCCTATAACCGACTACAACAGACTCTTCAAGGTGGTGCCCATGTCCGCGGGGGAGGGCGCGACTTTGACGCCCGCCGACTCGAGCGCCTTGATCTTGTCGCCCGCGGTGCCTTTGCCGCCGGAAATGATGGCGCCGGCGTGGCCCATGCGCTTGCCGGGCGGAGCCGTGGTGCCGGCGATGAAGGCGGCAACCGGCTTTTTCATGTGCTTCTTGATGTAGTCGGCGGCGCGCTCCTCGGCGTTGCCGCCGATCTCGCCCATCATCATCACGGCTTCGGTGCCCGGGTCTTCGTTGAAGAGCCGGAGCACATCGACGAAGTCGAGGCCACCGACGGGATCGCCGCCGATGCCGATGCACGTCGACTGGCCGAGCCCGAGCGCGGTGAGCTGTCCGACCGCCTCGTAGGTGAGGGTGCCGGAGCGCGAGACCACGCCGATCGGCCCCGGGCGGTGGATGTGACCCGGCATGATGCCGATCTTGCAG
>JALYWZ010001056.1 GCA_030852505.1 Myxococcota bacterium
GATCACGCCCCTCCTATCCGGCTGGCTCGGAGCGCTCTGCGTGCTCGCCACGCTTGCGACGAGCAGCGCCGCTGCGGCCGATCCCGGCACGGCCGAAGCGCTGTTCCAGGAGGGTCGCGCGCTGCTCGAGCGCGGAGAGCTCGCCGCCGCCTGCTCGAAGTTCGAGAGCAGCCAGGCCAGCGAACCCTCGGGCGGGACGCTGCTCAATCTGGCGGACTGCCGCGCCCGGCAAGGTCGCACGGCGACGGCGTGGGCGCACTTCGTCTCCGCGGAGCGGCTGTCGAAGGTCCAGGGACGGCCGGAGCAAGCTGCAGAAGCTCAGCGCCGGCGCGCGGAGCTCGAGCCGTCGTTGTCGACGCTCACGCTCCACGCCGCGGACAAGCCGCCCGGTTTGGAAGTGAAGGTGAATGGACGCGCGCTCGCTCCGGGCAGCCTCGACAGTCGTTTGCCGATGGATCCGGGCGGGCTCTCGATCGAATTTTCGGCGCCCGGACGCAAGCCCGCCCGCGTGACAGCCGTGCTGCTGAGCAAAGCCCATCATCTGATCGTCAACGCCCCGACGCTGGTAGAAGAGGCGGCGGCGGCCGCGCCCGCTGCGACGCACACGCCCGCGCCGTCCGTGGTCGAAGCCCGAAGCGACACTCGAGCAGATAGCGGCACGCGCACCCTCGCGTGGGTGATCGGCGGTGCCGGCGTTGCAGCGTTGGCAGTCGGAGGCACCTTCGGCGTGCTGGCGCTGTCCTCCAATTCGGAAGCGAAGCACGCCTGCGACCAGCGCACCGACGAATGCCCTCCGAGCGCGCTCTCCGCCGCAGAGGACCGAGACCGCCAGGCGACCCTCGCCACGATCGGGGTGGGGGCGGGCCTCGTCGGTCTCGGCGTCGCCACGGTCTTGTTGCTGACCTCGTCGTCGCCGCCTGATCATTCGGCCCAAGGGCAAGGCCTCTCGCTGCAGGTTGCCCCAGGTTTGGCTCTGATTTCCGGCACCACCCGCTTCTGAGCCGCGCGCTCGGAGCCTCCGACCACGGAGTCGGGTTCTGCTATCGTGGGCGGGTGGTACGGCGTGGAGCCGCCCAGGCCGGAATGGTGATCGGCGATCGCTACGCGGTCATCGCACCGCTCGCCGAGGGCGGCTTTGGGAGCGTGTACGAAGCCGAGCAAATTACCACCGAGCGACGAGTAGCGCTGAAGCTCGTCTCGGGTCATCCCGACGACTCGACGGAATACATGCTCGGCGAGGCGCGCCTGGCCTCGCGCTTGCAGAGCGAAAACATCGTCCAGATCGTCGACGCCGGCATCGATCACGCGACCGGCGCGGTCTTCGTGGTGATGGATCTGCTCACCGGCTCGACGCTCGGTGATCTGATCGACACGCACGGTCCGAGGGATGCGAAGACGACCGTCGACTTCGTGCGCCAGATCGCCAATGGGCTCGAGAAGGCGCACACCTACGTCGATCGCGAGGGCACCCCGGCGCCGATCGTGCACCGGGATCTAAAGCCCGCCAACATCTTCGTGACCCGCCGCGAGGACGGGTCGCCGCTGCTCAAGATCCTCGATTTCGGTACGGCGAAGATGTTGTCGGCCAAGGCCGCGTCGAGCCGGATCGTGCGCGGCACCCCGCAGTTCATGGCGCCCGAGCAGCTAGCGGGGGACCGGCCGACGCCCGCGACCGACATCTGGGCGCTCGGACTGGTGACGTTCTACGTGCTGACGGGTCACTCCTATTGGCTGGCGGTGGCGCGCGACGCGCCGGCAGAAGCGCTGTTCAACGAGCTGCATGTGCTGCCGCTGGTCAAGGCCAGTCAACGAGCGCGCGAGCTCGGCTCGAGCGTGGAGTTGCCGCCCGCCTTCGACGCCTGGTTCGCGCGCTGTATCGAACGTCAACCGTCGCGCCGCTACGCGAGCGCGGCGCGTGTGGCCGAAGAGCTGGCGCGCGCTCTCTCCGTTCCGAGCTCGGGTTCCAAGGCGACGGCGCCGGTGGTCGAGCTGGACTCGAGCGAGATGAAGCCCGTGCGCAGTGTCGAGACCCTTGGCATGACGGCGTCAGCCGCGTGGACCCCGACCGAGCGGCGTCGCCGTTCGCGCGCCGGGCTGCTGCTCACCGCGGTCGTTGTTCTGGGCCTCGGAGCGGCGGGGTGGTTCGCGCTAGGCGCGGACGACGGCGCGCCAGAAACCGCGCCGTCCGCGAGGC
>JALYWZ010000315.1 GCA_030852505.1 Myxococcota bacterium
CGTGGTACCGCCGCCACCCGCGGCCGGCGTGCCGCCTATTCCGGTAATGCCGCCGCCACCGCTCGCACCGCCGCCGCCTGCACCCGCGCCGCCGCCTGGAGGAGCGTTGCCGGTGCACTCGGGATCCGTGCCGCCGGCTTGATCGAGCCCGAAGAACGCGAGAATCGACTCCTCCTCGTAAGCCATCGAGTGCGAGCCGCCCTTGGCGGACCAGGCTTCGAGCACGGTGCTTCCGCAGGCGTTCTTCCAGAACTGTCGATCGTAATCGCCGATCGAGGTCTTGCTCGTATCCGTGCTCGTGGGCATCTCCGGGAGGCCGAGCACGTTCGTCCACTCTTTGATGGCCTCCTTCATGTTGTTGTAGTCGATCGTCCCGTCTGCCGTACCGTGGAAGAGCTGCATACGGCGTCGCGGTCCCGTGTAACTCGGGTTCATGCCGCGTACGAGGTCGCCCCACTCCATCGCGGTCTTGGTGGTTCTGCCGCCCGCGCAGTTGTTGCTCCACTGCTGGCCCTGCTCGAACCCGTCCGCCCAACAGCCAGCGGGAACGCCCGCGCGCGCCGAGCCGGCTTTGAACAGCTCGGGGTACACGGCGATCATCGCCTGAGTCATCATCGCGCCCGACGAGCCGCCCATGATGTACACGCGATTCGGATCGCCCTGGTACTGATTCAAGGCGTACTTCACCATCTGCGCGACGCCCTGGGTGTCGCCACCTCCGTCGTGTGTCAGCGATTTCGTGGTGCCGACGTCCCAGCAATTTCGGCCGGTAGCTTCGGGCAAAATCACGATGAAGCCGTTGGCGTCGGCCGCAGCCAGGATCTTCTTGATGCTGTTCTTGTAGCCGTCGACGGGCGTGCCGCAGGAGTGACAGCCGACCAGGATCGGCGGGTTGGTCGCTACCTTGTCGGGCACGTAGATGTACATCGTGAGGTAGCTCGGCACGCCGCTCGCGCCCCACGAGTTGACCTTGGTCACGGACGCGGCGTGCGCCGGCGCCGCCCCGAACAATCCCAGGATCGTCGCGAACGCGAGCACGTGCTTCTTCTCTCGAGTCATGCCCGTACCTTTGGCTAATTGCTTCCGTCGACGACGAGGGGTCAGCCGACACAAGAGCCCTATCTCACAAACGCGAGACTGCAAAGCTACGTTCCCCGCCGGCATTCGCCGCGTTCAGCGCCTAGCCCGAATTCTTCCAACGCGAAGCTAAGGAACGGATCTTTAAATAGGAAAGCGCGTCCGTTATGAAAAGTTCGACGGCGATTTTGAGAGATTGAACGCGATGCGTCCGCGAGAGCTCAGCGCGAAGCGTCGTCGGGATCGAGCCACACCGGGCGGAACATCACGGCCATGCGCGGCTCGGCGTGCGCCACTTTCGGGATGGCGTGCTGGTGAGTGCGCTGTGTCGTCCCGCCCATCACGAGCAGATCTCCGGGGCCAAGCGTCAGACCAAGCGAACGACCGCCGCCGGTCGGGCGCACCAGAAAGCGCCGCGGCCCCCCGAGCGAAACACTCGCCACGAGAGCTTCCGGCAGCTTGCGCGCCACGTAGTCGCCATGGAAAGCCACACTGTCACGGCCGTCGCGATACAGCGCCACCGACACGCGCTCGAACGGTTCTCGATAGCGCTTCTCGAGGATCGCCTGGATTTGCCACAGCACCGGGTGTCCGGGGCCATCGGCGGGAAGCGCGGCATAGACGCGAGGCACCTCCACCTCGCGCTCGTACATCTTCCGTGTCTCGCTGCGGAAGCGAGTGCTGGCGAGCAAGAGCTCGAAGAGGCTCGCGTCGCCGCGCAGCCAGCCCGGTACGTGCTCGAGCCAGGCGCCCGGCGCGAGCTCGATCCGCGTCATGCCCCGAAATTCCGGGTCGAACACCGGGGCTTCGTTGCCGAAGAATCCGAGCTGCCGCTGGAGCACACTCAAAGGTAGCTGAGGCCGGCACTTTCGCCGTTGGGTGCGGCAATTTTCGCGCTCGACTTGCGGACCGCTCTTCAATCCGACTGGGCCAACAGCGGAAGGTTGCGTTTTCGTGTCTCCAGAGCCTCGGGCGCGCCGCGCGGTCGCACGGTGGCCAGCACCGTCTCGAGCAGGGGCCGAGCGCGGCCCATAGCACGCGCGCGGATCGCCCAATCCCACGCCGCCTCGAAGCGCTTCCAGCCCGTCGCGTAAGCGAAGTGCTTGAGCGAACGCGACAGCGAGCCGTGAGCGCGCGACGCTTCGAAGATGTTCGAGAGCGTGTAAAACTCGCGGTATGCGCGGTGATAGCCGGCCTCGAGCTCGGCGGGAGTCATGCCGCGCGGCTCGAACACGACCTGGCGAGTGTCGTAGCGATCGTAGTCGTGGTGCAAGATCCGCCCCTCGCGCTCGAGGCGTTCGTAGAGCGCGGTACCCGGATACGGCGTGGCGATGTGAAAGGTCGCGGTGGTGATGCCGCGGCTGATCGCGAAGTCGAGCGTTCGATCGAACACGTCCGGGCCGTCCCCGTCCAGGCCGAACACGAAGCTGCCGTTGATCAGGACGCCGAGGTCGTCCAGCCGCCGGATCGCGCGATCGTAGTCCTGTCCCAGGTTCTGAAACTTTCGCGCCTCTTTCAGCGCGCTGCTCCCAAGTGTCTCGAAGCCCACGAACAAGCTGCGCAAACCCGCCTCCGCCGCGCGCTCGATCAGATCTCCGCGCAGGATCGAGTCGATGGTGGCGGCTCCCTGAAATAGGCGGTTCATCCCGCGCATCCCCGAGAACAACGCCTTCGCGAAGCGTGCGTCGCCGAGCAAGTGGTCGTCGAGGAAGTACAGGTGTCGCCCGGGCAAACTCTCGATCTCGGCGAGCGCCGCGTCGACTCGGCGCGTGTAGTACGAGCGCCCGCCCTCGAAGAACGCATCCTTGTAGCAAAACGTGCAATGGTGGGGGCAGCCGCGCGAGACCACGAGCGAGTTCGGAACCAGGTACAGCTCGCGCCGGATCAGCTCGCGGCGCGGCAGCGGCACGTCGCCGAGCGTTCGCCCCGCGGTCGAGGCGTAACGCGGCTTCGCTTCGCCGCGCGCGAAGTCTCGCAAGAACTCGGGAAAGGTCTGCTCCGCGGGCCCGAGAAAGATCGCGTCGGCGTGCTTGGCCGCCTCGTCGGGCAGTGAGGTCACGTGCAGGCCGCCGAGGATCACGAACACGCCCCGCGCTCGATACTGGTCGGCGATCCCGAACGTACGCCGCGCGTTGGTGATGTACACCTCGATGGCTACCAGGTCGGGGCAATCGTCGAGCAAGAGCGGTTCTACGTGCTCGTCCACGAGCACCGCTTCGTCGTCCGGGGATAAAAAGGCTGCGAGCTGGGCCAGCCCGAGCGGGGGAAATAACGAGTATTTGATCGGCCGCCGGGTGCGTTGGTCCGCGGCAAAGCCCGGGGCTGCTGCCTCGACCAACGCCGGCAGGATGAACTTGACCTTCATCCGCCGATCCTGAGCTCTGAACAGGCGCTGCTCCCGTGGCGGTTTTGAGGAGATTCCGGGGAGGATCTGCGCAGACCTTGCAAGATGTGACGGATCTCGGGCGCATCATGGGATGCGATACCGGGTCAAAGTCCCCGAGACGGGGACTTTTAAGGAACGCTTCGTGGAAGCTTAAGATACCGGGGATGGCGGTGTTCTGGCGCCGAGTGCTGTCGTTTGTGTTGCTGTGCGCGTTCACGATCCCGCTCTCGACGCTGGCGGTCTACTTTGCGCGCGATCTGCGCGAACGCGAGGCGCTCCGCGAGCTCGGACAGAGGTCCACCGAGCGCGCCGGCGCGCTGACCCCGTTGCTCGTGGAAGGCCGCGATCGCGCCGAGCTCGACCGGTTTGGACTCACGCAGCTCGGGCAACAGCCGATCGTGATCGATCCGGGACTGGTCTTCGTCGCTCACCCGAAGCTCGGCACCCGCCGCGGCGTGTTACTGCCGCTCGAAGTCGCCGAAGCGCTGCAACACGGCGCCCCGAAGCCGCTCCTGCTCCAGGACTATCGCGATCCGCTCGACGTGACCGGGGCGCGCTGGCTCGCGGCCTTCGCGCCGGTCGGCGAGACCGGATACTTCTCGGCGTTGCAGATCCGCGCACCGAAGCTCGCGCTCGGCACCGCGCTGTCGCTCGGGGTGGCGCTGGCGGCGCTGCTCTGGCTCCTTTCCTCGAGAAAGAGCCGTCACCCCCTTCGCGCTTGAGCTTCGGCGGGGCCGCGAGTACGAGGCGCGGCTCCCCCTGGCAGCCGTGAGCTCGAGCCCCATCATCCCAAGGTTGTTGCGTCTGGCTTGGCCGACCGCGCTGGCTCGGCTCGGCATCATGGGCATGAGCGTCGTCGACGTGATGGTCGTCGGGCAGTTCGCGTCCGCAGAGCTGCCCTATCAGGCGCTCGGCTGGGCACCGATCGCCGTGCTGATGGTGACGTCGATCGGCCTTTTGACGGGCGTTCAGGTGCTGGGCGCGCGAGCTATCGGAGCAGGCACGCCGTCGGAAGCCGGAGGGGCACTGCGCCGCGGCTTGGTCGTCTCCACGGTCGCGGGTCTGCTCTCGGTAGCGGCGATCTGGTTGCTCGGCGAGCATCTGTTCACGGCCTTTGGCATCTCCGAGGAGTTGGCGGGCCCATCCACACAGGTGGCTCGGATCCTGGCCTTCTCGGTGCCGCTCCACCTGTTCTACGTGACCACCGCCTTCTTTCTGGAGGCGATTCAGCGGCCGCTCGCCTCGACGGTCGCGATGTGGGTGGCGAACGCGCTGAACCTGGCGCTGAACCTGTGGCTCGTACCGAAGCTCGGCGCCGTCGGCTCGGCCTGGTGCACGGTCGGGGCGCGGTTCGGGCTCGCCACGCTGTTGCTCGTCTGGGTCTTTCGCCTGCCGGATGCCGAAGTACTCGGCGTTCGAAGACCCGCTCTCAGCCCCGGGTATTCGGCCTTGCTGCGCGTCGGGCTCGCCGCGTGCGTGAGCCACGCCGCCGAGTCCGGAGCGTTTTCCGGGATGACCATCCTCGCGGGCAGACTCGGGCCCGACGCCGTGTCGGCCTATCAAATCCTGCTGAACCTGATGGCGATCTTGTTCATGGCCGCGCTCGGGATTTCGAGCGCCACCGCGGTGTTGACGTCGGAAGCCGTGGGCAGCGGCGACGCTGCTCGAGCCAACCGCTCGAGCTTCAGCGGTATCGGGTTGGTGCTGTTGCTGATGCTGACGGCAGCGCTGGCGCTGGTCGGATTCTCCGGTCCGATCGGACACGCTTACACGGCGAACGCGACGCTTGCTGCGATGGTCTCAGGCCTGTTGTGGCTGGTCGCTCTGATCTTGCCGTGGGACGGCGGTCAGGCGGTCGCGGCGGCCGCGTTGCGCGCGCACGGGCAAAACTGGTTTCCGACCGCGAGCCACCTGCTCGCCTACGCGGTCGTGATGCCGTCCGTCGCCTATTTCCTCGGAGAGGTTCGAGGCCAGGGCGTCGCTGGGTTGATGTCGGCGATCCTCTGGGCGAGCGTGCTGTCGTTCAGCGTGCTGTGCTTTCGGCTGTGGCGCCTGCGACGCCAGGTGCCGCAGCCGGACCGAAGAAGCACAGAATGACTACTTCTGAGCCCAGGGCGGCGGTTTCGGCGGTTCCACGAGCAGCCCCTGCGACGAGAGGCGCCCGCGGCACGTCGTGCAGAGATCGCGCTCGTGATCCGTGGTGAGCACGCTGCCCTTTCCGTCTTCCATCAAGCAGCCGAAGCTCGGGCAGTGGAGGAGCCCCAGCGTGTGGCCGAGCTCGTGCACCGCGGTCTTTCCGAGCCGCTCGGCCACGTGCGTGGCGCCCTTGGAGCGCCGCCGGCAGCGGAAGCTCGACAGCACGCCGACCTTGCCGTCGATCGTGGCCAGCCCCAAGATCCCCCAGTCCGCGACCTGGCCCTTGGTGGTCGAGATATCCACGCTCACGAGACCGAGCGTTCGGAACGCTGTCGCGTCGCTTTCGCGCTCCAGGTGCACGAGCAGCTTCTCGGCGCGGTACCGGCCGCGCTGGGGGTAGTACGCGGCGCTCGGCAGCGCTTCGGCAGCTCGAACCGTCACTTCCAGGTCATAAAAGGCGCGCAGGGCGCGTGCCACGACCTCGACTTCCACGCGCGGCACCTGACCGAGC
>JALYWZ010001057.1 GCA_030852505.1 Myxococcota bacterium
CGCTCGAGCTGCAGGGCCACGGCCTTGCGCTCCCCGTCGAGCAGCTTCACCTGCGCCGGTTGCCCGCGGTAGCCCGCAGCCACGGCTTCGATTTTGTGGTCACCCGGATCGATCGGGCGCGGCACGCCGATCAGCGCGGCCGGCATCGGCTGGCCGTCGATCATCACCGTCAGATCGGACGCGCCCTCGGCGCCCTCGACGCTGACCGTGAGGCTCGCGATGCGCGGCTCGAGCGCGCGCAGCTCTTGCTCGGCGCTGGCTTGCGCGTCGCGGAACGCCTGAGGCGCGGCCGCGGACAGCGTCTCCTTGGTGATCTTCAGGTACGCCTCGCGAGCGCGGACCAGCCGCCCCAGCTTTTCTTGCGAGCGAGCCAGAAACAGCAGATGCGGCGGCGCATGGACGAGGGATTCAGCGCGCGTGAACATGTCGACGGCTTCCTGCCAGCGTCCCTCGTTGAATGCCTTCGCTCCGTCGGTCGCGAGCGCCCGGGCCGCTGCGCGTTGCTCGTCGGTCTGAGCGGCGGCCTCACGCGGTGCGAGCAACCCAATCCCGAGCAGTGTCACCCCGCCTGCTCTCCGCAGGGTGCTCACCCAAGTGCCAAGCATACGAACCATGACTGTACCTCTCCTTCGACGAAGCTTCCACCTGACGCCTTACCTCAGGCCGCATGGACTCCGAAAGATCTAGCGACGAGGTGAGCGGTTCGGCGCGACGCTCCGACTCGTTGCGGCCCGCGTTTCGTCCGTGATTCGCGGCAAGTCCTCGGGCGTTCGAGTCGGAGTCGAGCATACATCGACGCCGGCCGCTTCTCGGTTTTTCGCAAAACCCGTAGGCAAAAGCTTGCTCGGCGTCGGCGCGCGAGACGCGCGAAAAAGAGCGATGCGCCGGCTTCTGACGTAAGGTAGGAACCGGAGCGGCAGGAACCATGCCCGTCGAGATCGGTCAACTCATCGAAGGCAAGTATCGGATCGTGCGCCTGGTGGGGGAGGGCGGCATGGGCTCCGTGTACGAAGGTCAGGCGGTTCGCATCAATCGCCGCGTCGCGATCAAGGTGCTGCACGCCGCCTTCAGCGGAAACCAAGAGGTGATGCAGCGCTTCGAGCGGGAGGCGCAAGCCGCGGGCCGCATCGGCAACGATCACATCTTGGAAGTGCTCGATCTCGGCTCGTTGCCGGACGGCGATCACTACATCGTCATGGAGTTTTTGGACGGCGAGTCGCTGAGCGCGCGGATCCGCGCCCGCGGCCGGATGTCCCCGCAGGAGCTCACGCCGCTGATCCGCCAGGTGCTGGTCGGCCTCGGCGCCGCGCACACCGCCGGCATCGTCCACCGCGACCTCAAGCCCGACAACATCTTCATCTTGAAGGAGAAGCTCGGGCGCCCGGACTTCGTCAAGATCATCGACTTCGGGATTTCGAAGTTCCAGCCGCTTTCCGGCGACGGCATGAAGATGACGCGCACGGGCGCGGTGATGGGCACGCCGTATTATATGTCGCCGGAGCAGGCGAGCGGCAGCCACGAGGCGGATCAGCGCAGCGATCTGTACTCGGTCGGCGTGATGATGTTCGAGGCGGTCACTGGCCGCGTGCCGTTCGACGCCGGCACCTTCAATCAGCTGATGTTCAAGATCGTGCTGGCCGAGGTGCCGACGGTCGAGAGCATCGTGCCCGACATCGATCCCGCGTATTCGAGCGTGATCGCCAAGGCGATGGCGCGCGACGTGAGCTTCCGCTTTCAGGACTCGACCGAGTTCGTGGAAGCGCTCGACAACTGGGCCGCGCGCGGCGCTTCGGTCAGCGTGCCTCCGACGCTCGGCGCGACCCCGCAAAATTGGCTAACGGAGGGCGCGAACACCGCGAACGTGCCGGGCTTTGCGCGAACGCCGGGCCCCGCGCTCAAGACCGGCGGCACGTGGGAGACCTCTCAGCCCGAGCTGCCGGCCGCAACCACCGTGAACAAGCAGCGCGGCGGCGCCGGCGCAGTGATCGGCGTCGTGCTCGGGCTCGGAGTGCTCGGCGGAGTCGCCTTTGGCGCCTACTCCCTGCTCGGCGATCGCGACGGCAGCGTGGCGACGGCTGCGCAGCCCGCGTCGTCTCCGCCTCCGGCCGAGCCAGCTCCGCCGCCCCCCTCGCCACCGGAGAAGCCGCCGGAAGTGACGCCCGAGGTGACACCGGAGCCCGTTGCCCCCGCTC
>JALYWZ010000316.1 GCA_030852505.1 Myxococcota bacterium
CGCATCTCGAGCTCCTCCGGCTCGATGCGCTCGATGCGCTGGTAGAGCACCCGCGAGTGCGGCGGGATCAGCCGCAGCTCGAGCGAGAGCCCGGCGCGCCTGCGGGACAGCCGCGACGCGAGCAGCCAGCTGTCCGAGGAAAGCCCGAGCAGCGCCTCGTCGGAGAGCTCGCGGTCGTGCTCGCCGCGTCGCGACAGATCGATCGTCAGCTCGAGGTCCTGCGCGGCCTCGCGGATCAGCATGTCGATGTGCCGGGCGAGCTGCATCGCCTCGAGGTCGGTCTCGTCGTCGTGGGCGGGCGATTCGCCGAGCGTCTGCGTGCGCAGCGCGACCAGGTCGTTTTCACCGGCGAACGCCGAGCTTGCGAACAAAGCCGTCGCCAGCCCGATACAGGCGCCGGCGCGGAGCGCTCGAAGCCGCCCTAGAACAGAACCGTTGCGTTCAGCCAAGCGTCGAACCCCGTCGAGTCGTCCACCTTCAGGCGGCGTCCCGTGTCGTTCAGCACCTTGCGGTAGTTCGGGTTCGGCAGACCCGACGAGCGCTGGCTCGTGCCGCCCGCTCCGCTGCGGCAATAGCCCGATTTCGAGAGATCGCGGCCGAAGTCGGGGTTGCATGCTTGATCGAATGTAATGAAATGACCCTGCGTCAAGTTGAGCGCGGTGCCGAGGTTGAATTTGACGTATTCGCCGGCTTGCCACGTGAACGAGCCGCTCAGCGCGTAGGTCCCGTGCGCCTGCACGTCCGTGAGCCCGGTGAAGTAGACCCGGCGCGAGCTCGGGTCCACGACCGACGGCGCCGCGCCCGCCGTGTCGGGATCGGGGTTCGACATGTAGCCCGAGTAGTTCGGGTTGCGGAGCGAGGGAGCGTCGCTCGAGCCGAGCGCGTCGAACAACTCCGAATAGTCGCGGCCTTCCGAGACGTAGGTCCCGGAGAACCTGAAATCGAGCGTGATGCGCTGGAAGCGATCGCGGATCTCCCACGGGATCACGTTCATGCCGACCAGCATCGTGCCGCGCAGCGGCGGGTGATTGACGAGCGAGCCCTGGAAGTCGACCGAGCCGTAGTCGCTGTCCCCGGTCGGGAACTCGAGCAGGGCGCGGAAGCCCGCGTAGGGCTCGATGTACTTCACGCGCCGGGAGATCAGCGTGTGCAGCTCGAGCCCGGTTACGCCCCGGCTCACCCCGGGGTTCCGCTCGCCCGAAAATGAGCCCTCGCGCGGCGCCTCCGACGGCGCTTCGGCCACGCCGTCACGGTTAATGTCGGACGGGTGAGCGCAGCGGCGCTGGGTCGTGCCCGACAGGTTCAGCGAGCCGGTGGAGTCGTTGCAAGCGTGCATCGGCTCCGAGACGTCGAAGCGCCCCTCGATGCCCAGCACCCAGGTAGGCTTGCTGCGATCGCGCGCCTGGTTCATCACCGCCACGTCGAGCCCGACCGCCAGGTACTCGATGCCGCTACGGGTCGGCGACTCGAACGGAAGCCGGAACAGCTGCTCGCCGGGCAGGCCCTCGAGCGAAAGCGCTTGCTGCGCGCCGCTGCCGTCCAGCGTGGAGAGCTTCTGCGAGTGCGAGAGCACGATCGGCAGCCGGAACACCAGCGCCACGTCCTTGTAGACGCCGACGTCGGCCCGCGCGACGAGCCGGCTGATCGTCGCTTCGTACTTGGCCACGTTCAGGTTGTCCGGCGTGTAACCGCCGGTCGAGAAGCGGGGCTGCGTGATCGAGGTCTCGCGCAAGATCTTGGCGGAGCGACGGCTGCTCTCGAAGCCGAGCGACAGGCTCAGATCGAACGGATCGTCGTCGTCGAAGGCATCCACCACCTGAGTGATCTCGGCGGGCTCGCGCAGCACGCTCGGCTCGGCGACGCGGCGCGGCTCATCGGCGAGCGCCGGGGCCGCGACCACGAGCCAGGCGGCGAGACACGAGCAAACTCCAGCTTTGAGCATCGTCGGCCGAGGCGCTTCGCAGCCTATCGCACTCGCTGCGAATTCGAAAACGCTCAGCGAACGGGAACGGTGCGCCAGGCCCGTTCGGCCGCGACGAGCCGCTGTTCCAGCGCCGATTTCCGGGTCGGCTCCGGCTCCCTTTCTATGCCCGAGGCGGCGATGGCACACGTCGCCCGCGCGCGCCGCCGGACCACGAGCTGGTCCGCCGCTGCCTTGCCCATCGCCGATTTCTCGGAGGCGGAGAGCACGCGGGAGGCGGCCTCGATCGCGTCCTTCGCGACCGACTCGCAGCCGGCCATCAGCTTGTCGGGCTCGACCGAGCCCTGGAGCTTTGCGCCGCCTTTGGCCTTCAAGCCAGCCGCCGGGAAGCCGCTGGTGCCGGGCGCAAGCTCCGTCACGAGCTCACCGCGGCCGAGCTCGAGCTCGAGGCTCGAGGCTCCGACGCTCAGCTCGAGCTGCGCGTCTCCATAGGACACGCTGCCGAGCGGCGTCGCGATCAGGAACTCCCCGCCGGGCCGCACGCCGGTTCCGGGGACGCTCTTCACGCGCCCCTCGCTCGCCAGCACCTGCTCGAGCCCGCCGCGGCAGGGCAGAAAGCGCCCGGGGCCTCGCAGCTCGAACTCGCGCGCCGAAACGCCGTGGCGCACCGCGAGCTCCGCACCTTCCCCGAGGGTGACCCAGCTGCGCCCGTCGAGCGGCGTCAGCACCGCCACCGGGCCGGCGGCGCTCTTCACGTCGCCCTGAACCTGGATCGCGCGGCAGGCCGGAGGGCTCGCTTTCACGAGCGGCGCCGAGGCCGACCCCGAGGGGGCGCTCGTTGCGCCACCCGCAGCGGGCTTGTCCTTGCAGCCGAGGGTTGCCGCGCCGATCCACAGCGCCCAACACAGACGTAGCCGCATCAGCCGTGACCGCGGAGCGAGGGAGGCGGCGGCAAGAGCAACGTCTTGCGATCCTCGTCATCGTCATCGACGTCGAAAATCGCCGCGGTGACGTCCTCGGCCAAAAGCTCTTCTTTGGCGTGGCCGAGCTCGCGGCTCGTCTCTTCCAGCCGATCGGCGAGCACGCCGAGGAACTGCCACAGCAGCTTGACCGCCAGTGAGTGCTCTTTTCGGAGGATCTCGAAGAAATCCAGGCGCCGGATCAGCATCAGCTCGCTCGGCTCCGCGGCGACCACGGACGCCGAGCGCGGCTGGCTTCGCACCAGCGCCATCTCGCCGAAGTGATCGCCGGGTCCGAACTCGGCGAGCACGGCCTCGCCGCGCTGCACCTTGAGCTTGCCGCGGAGGACGATGAACACTTCTTCGCCCTTTTCGCCCTCGCGGATCACGCTCTTGCCGGTCTCGTAGGCGACCACGTGGGTCACCTCGAGCACGCGCAACAGCTCGCGCTCGTTCAGCGGGCGGAACAGCGGCATGCGCGCCAGGGTGTCGCGGCGCAGCTTGAGCTGCTCGGCGCGCCGCTCGTCCTTGACCGAAAGATCGCCGACCGTGACGATCACGGCGGTGATGTTGTCTTTCCCGCCCTGTTCGTTGGCGCGGTCGACCATCTTCCGCGCGGCCTGCTCGGCGTCGGGCAGGCGCAGGTAATGCCCGAGCCGCGACAGGTCGTCCTCGAAGTAGCCGCTCAGCCCGTCCGAGCACAAAAGGAAGCGGTCGCCGCCGACCACGTCCATGAACAGCGACTCGGGCTCTGCGTGCTCGTACACGCCGACGGCGCGCGTGACCGCGTTCTTCTGAGCGACCTTGGCGGCCTGCTCGCGGGTCATCTTCTTGCGGCGGACGAGCTCGTTGTAAACGTTGTGATCCTCGGTCACCTGCGAGATCACGGCGCCGCGCAGGTGATAGATGCGGCTGTCGCCGACCCAGACGATGAAGGCTTCGCTTCCGATCAGCAGCAAGGCGGCGAGCGTGGTGCCCATGCCGCGTTTCTTCTCGTCCTTCGACGCCTCGGCGTGGACGCGGCTCGAGGCGCGGTTCACGGCGAACTCGAGCATGTTGGTGATGTCGCGCTTGTTGACCTTCGAGCCCCCGCTCTTCCCCTCGACGTAGTCGCGGATCAGGTCCGCCTCGCGCTTGATCTCTTCGTGCAGCGTGCGGACCGCGAGCGCGCTCGCCACCTCGCCCGCGGCGTGCCCGCCCATGCCGTCGCAGACGACGAACAACCCGAGCTTCTTGTCGACGAGGAAGTTGTCCTCGTTGTGATCCCGCTGCCGCCCAACGTCGGTCAGCGCGGCGAACTGGGACTCCTCACCGGCGGGCATGCGGGGGCTAGGATACTCAAGCCCGGCTGGGAGGTGAAGACGGGGCCTCGTGGGGTGAGGTGGGGTGACTCGGGGTGAATGTGCGAGGAGGCCGGCTCCGGCTCGTCATTTGAAGGCGACCACGGCGAGCACGACGATCAGCACGCTGGTCAGCATGCCGAGCCGCCCGAGCAGCGGCAGCCGCGCCATCAGCTTCGGATCGCCGGTCTTGCGTGCTTTCTTCATGGTCGCCTGCATCACGCCGACCAGGCCGCACAGCACCACGACCAGGGTGAGCTTCGCGTGAAATGCGCCGCCACCCCAGGACATGACGTTGGCGAAGCCCCGGTAGAACACGATACCGAGGCCGGAAAGGATCAACAGCAGCAAGCCGAACGAGCCGTTCTTGCTGAGCGCCGAGGCTCGCATCATGAACTTCGCGCGCTCCGGCCCCTCGAGGTCTTTGGTGGCGAGGGTGAGCGTGAACATGGCGAAGCTGGTCCCGAGCCCGAGCGCCAGGCCGATGAAGTGTAAAATCTTCAGAGTTTCGTACATCCGTGGCTCCTTCGCCCGCCGATCGACCGAGCGAGGTTCACCTAATGCGGCCGCGTCAGGTCGTCCAGGGCGGCGCGAACGGCTCCCCGCCCGGCAGCCTCGCGCGAACACCGGCTGGTGCCACCGCCAGCGCTTCGAACGCCTCGGATCCCGGGTTCTCGAGCGAGAACGTCATCCCCGCCGGCACGATCAGCGTGTCACCTGGACCGAGCCCGTGCTTCTGGCCGTCGAGCGTCGCCACGGCGCGGCCGGCCAGGGCCACGAAGATCTCCTCGCGGTCCACCGAATGCGCGGCTCCGGGCGCACCTGGAGGCAGGGACACGCGCCAGACGCTCGTCTCTCTCGAGCCGCGGCTCGGCGCCGCCAGGCCTCGAAAGGAGGCTCCGTGCAGGTCGAATTGGGGCGCTTCGTCGTTGCGGATCAGGGGCATTCGGTTCCTCCTCGAGACGAGCTAGGCTCAGATAGTTCACCGTAGATTATCAACTATGGTTTAGTAAATGGCAACCCCCATCGATTTCGGCATCTTGCTCGGCCTCGCCTACACGCGCTTCGTGGACGAGCTGCACGAGGAGCTCGCCGCGCGCGGCTTCGACGACCTCGGCAGCGCGTTCGGTTACGTGTTCCGGGCGCTGTCGACTGGCCCGATGCGCCCGAGCCAGCTCGCCGAGCACCTGGGCATCACAAACCAGGGCGCCTTCAAGGTTCTGGAAGAGATGCACAGTCGCGGCTACGTCGAGCGTGCACCGGATCCCGAGGACGGCCGGGCGACGCTGATCCGCCTTTCGCGTCGGGGGCGCGACGCCCTGGCCTCGGCCCGGCGCTTCCACCGCCGCTACGAGCGCCGGCTTTCGGCAGAGCTCGGCAAGAACCAGGCTCGGGAGCTCAGGCTGCTGCTCGAGCGCCTGGCGAAGGCGCCGGCCGATCCCAAGCTCGTGCGGCTGCGGCTGCCGTGAGTTTGCTAACCTACGAAGCCCGATGGACAAGGCCGAGCTCCTCGCGTTACTCGCGGAAGCGCTGCAGAAAGAGCTGAACGCAGCCCAACGCCTCGCCAAAGACACGGCGGACGCTGCCAACCACCCCGAGGCGCGCCCCGAGAACGACAAGGACACGAGAAAAATCGAGCTCTCGTACCTGGCCGCTGGTCAGGCCTCGCGCGCCAAGGAGCTCGAGACGGGGTTGTCGTGGATTGGTCAGATCCCGAACAAGCCGTTCGGTTCGGCCGATCCGTTGCAAGCGGGCGCGCTCGCCGAGCTCGACGTCGGCGGCAAGCCGCAGCGCGTGCTGCTCAGCCCGGCCGGCGGCGGCATCAAGCTCTCGACACCGGGGGGCGAGATCAGCGTCGTCACGCCGTCTTCCCCGCTCGGCCGCGGCC
>JALYWZ010001058.1 GCA_030852505.1 Myxococcota bacterium
GCGCGGACCTGCGCCTCGACGCAAGCCACGCGCACCGCTCGGATGCGCGCGTGCGGGTCGCTACGGATCAGCGCGACGAACTCGTCGGCGCGCTCGTCCGGGACGCCACCACCCTTGGAGGCGAAGGGCAACAAGATGCTGGTCGAGCCGTAGTAGGTGGCGCCGTCGGTGTCGTCGCGCGTCTTGCCCTCGCTCATCACGTCGGCGTTCTCGAACAGCTCGCGAAAGCGGTAGTCGCTGGCCTTGACGAGGTCGAGCTTCCTGTGCGCGAACAACGCGGCGTGCCGGGTCTTCACGAGCCCCGGCCGCAAATCACGCTCTCGCTCACGACGCACGAGCCAAGCGTACGCCATCTGCCCCACGGGCTCCCACTTCACGGTGTCGTTCTGGAGCGCGCCCCGGAACTTGGCCGCCGCGCGGGGGGCCGGCGTTTAATTGCCGAATCGACCCCGAGGAGGCGAACGAGCATGGCAGTTGGCTATCTGGGACCCGAACGGCGGCGGCACCGCGCTTACGTGACGCGCAACACCGAGTACCACTTCCGCGACGACGTCTGCGTCGCGGTTCGGGACATCAAATCGCGGAAATGGCTGGTCTCGCACCTGGCCGTCGAGCGCCGGCTCAGCGGAGGCGTGCGGGTGATCGTCAGCGGTTGCGCCGTCCCGACCTGCGCTCCGCCGAAAGTCGGGGAGTCGTTGTACTTCGGGGACGAAGGGCGCGAGCTCGTGACCAGCGCCCTCTGCCGCGTCGAGCGCCCCGAGCGAGACGTCGTTCGCAGCTACCCACTTTGAAGGGTGGCCGGATCCGTTGTGCGGTTGAACCAGTTTTCTAGTGACCGCGTAAATGGTCGTCGCATACGCGGCGTTGTGCGTAATGACTTACGCGCTTCTGCGCTGCGTCAATCCAGGAAATCTCGGCAATCCGTGGAATCTCGATCTTGGAACGGATCTGGCTAGGGTGCCCGCGAACTGCGGCTCCAAAGTCGCGGAATTCCAGCAATGACACAATCTCTCTCGATTTTCACTCCGAAGAAAGACCCCCGCACCGTCGAGGTCATCGCGAAGGACATCTATCGCGAGCTCCGGCGCAGCGGGTTCTCGGAACGCGACGTCCTGTCACTCGCCGGAGAGCTGCTCTCGCTGGTCACCCATGACGTGCGAGGGGAAGCGCCCGTCGAGGACTAAGCTCCGGACTCCGAAAGAAAAAAGTTTGGGGGTGCACACTTCGGTTGACACCCCCCGGGGCCGTTCGGAAATCATTAAGACGTCTTGGTCTCCCCGACCTCCAGAGCGCAGGTGCCCTTGTTCGCGGTGGTGATCCACGAAAAGGGGGGCGCCGAGCGCCGCGAGGTGTTCGAGACCAGCGAGATCAGCGTGGGGCGCGTGCAGGGCAACGATCTGATGTTGCCGAAGGGCAACGTGTCCAAGCGCCATGCCCGGGTCCTGCATCGTGACGGGCGGTTCATCGTCACCGATCTGAACAGCACCAACGGCACCTACGTGAACCGTCGCCGCATCACGCAGGCGACGATCGTGCGCGAGGGCGATCGGATCTTCATCGGCGACTTCGTGCTGCGCGTCGAGTCGGCGGACGCGACCGGTGACGCGCCGCCGCCCGCGCCCAGCTTGACCCCGGGCCCGCGCCCCACCGTTTCCGACTCCGGGCAACCGAGCGCCGGGATGCGCTCAGCGGTCGAAGACGACGACGAGCTCACGGGCTCCATGCCTCGGATGGTGGCCGCGCCGAGGCTGCCCGTGCCGAGCGCCGAAGCGCCGCCAGCTCTGTCCCCCGCCGCGCGCGCGGCGCGCACCACCCAGAGCGACGAGGAAGACACCCAGCGCGCCCTCACTCTGGATTTCGTGGCGGAGCTCGTGACCCGCGTCTCACGAGCGCTGCCGGCCTCGAGCCTCGAGAACGCTCGTGGCCAGGAGCTCGCCGACCGGGTCGAGCCGGTTCTGCGCGATGCCTGGACGCAGCTCAGCGGCGAGCGTCCGGGACGCGCCCCGTCCGAAGGGGTCGTGGATCTGGCGCGGAGCGAGCTGCTCGAGCTCGGCCCGCTCACCGAGCTGCTCGGCGACGGCAACGTCAGCGAGATCGCGCTGGTCGGCCCGCGGCGGCTCAGCGTGACCCGCAGCGGGCGAGGGCGCCCGCACGCGCCCGGCTTCTCGGGTGACACGGGCCTGCGCCTGGC
>JALYWZ010001059.1 GCA_030852505.1 Myxococcota bacterium
GGACTGGAGAAGGTGGCGAAAGCGGGGCCGGCGACTGCGACGGAGTCACTCCGGTCGACGGCGAAGAGTGCGAGGGCCTCGCCACGATCTGCGACGTCGGCGACGAGGTGTGCGCGTGCCTCCCGGCGGGGAGGGGTGCTTCCGAGTGGAGCTGCACCGGTGGCGTGGACGCCCCGGGCGCAGGAGGCAGCGGCGGCGTGTTCGATTGCGACGGCGCGGCTCCGGTCGATGGCGAAGACTGCGACGGCGCCGACGTGATTTGCCAGACCGACGACGGCGGCGTCTGCGCGTGCTTGGGTCAGAGCTGGAGCTGTTTCGGCGGAGACACGGAAGGCGCCGGAGGCGCTGGTTTCGGCTTCGGTGGTCGTCAGGGCGCAGGCGGACGAACCGGCATGGGCGGCCGCAGGAGCTTCGGGCAAGGCGGCGTCTAGCACCAGCTCGCTTCAACGACTGCCGCGCGCGCGGCCTGCGGTCGGCGCGCTCCGAGCCGAGCTCTTCGTCCACGGACGCGGTTCGCGCGCCCGAGGTGCGCGAGCTGCTTTCGTGTCGCGTGCTCGGGCCGGGGTGATGGCCGGTCCGGGGCTTGCCACGGCCTTGGCGAGCGAAAGCGCGTCGAACGGCGCGTGCACTTTGACGTCGTTGTCGAAGTAAACGTACACGTCGCGCTCCGCCGCGAATCGCTTCACGAGCCGAGCCCAGTGCGCGATCGCCTCGGCCGAGTAACCGCTGCGGTAGATCTCCTCGTCCCCGTGCAAACGCATGTAGACGAAATCGGAGGTGACGTCCTCGAGGTAGGGAAACAGCCCGGCCGTATCGGCGATCACCAGGCCGACGTCCCATTTGCGCAGCAGGGCCACGAACTGCTCGGAGACGAAGCTTTCGTGGCGCACCTCGACGGCGTGCCGCAGCGCGCGCAGCTTGCCGGCGCCGAAACCCGGACGCCGCACGCGCTCGTCGTGCTTCTTGGCGAGCGCGGCCGCGTCGCGCGTGTTGCGGGGCAGGCTCGCGAAGAACGCCTCGAAGCGCTCGTCGAAGGCGAGCGTCGGCGGAAACTGCCAGAGCAGCGGCCCGAGCTTGTCTTCGAGCTCGAGCACGCCGGACGCCCAGAAGTTGGCGGACGCGCCCTCGACGTCGCGCAGCCGCTTCATGTGCGTGATGAACCGGCTTCCCTTGACCGCGAACACGAAGCCCTCGGGCGTCGCGTCCCGCCAGGCAGCGTAGTACTCGGGCCGTTGTAACGAGTAGAAGGAGCCGTTGAGCTCGATGCTGTCGAAGCGCTCGGCGGCGTAGCGGAGCTCGTCCGCCTGGCGCAGGCCCTTCGGGTAGAAGACCCCGCGCCACGGCGCGTAACGCCAGCCCGAAATCCCGATGCGTACGCTCATTTTTTCTTCTCGTTCAGGTGTTTCGCGACCACCCGCAAATCCTCGACCAGCTCCTCGAAGGCGGCGTGCCGCGCGTCGTCGTCGGGGGCGCGCAAGATCGACGACGGATGCGCCGTGGCGATCACCACGCTCGCGAGCGTGGACTCGAGGGGCCGGCCGCGGCTCTGGGTGATGCGAAAGCTCGGGCCGAAGATGGCCTGGGCCGCCGTGGCCCCCAGCAAGACCACGATCTCCGGGCGGATCAGCTCGAGCTCCGCGGAGAGCCAGGGCCGGCAGGCCTTGACCTCGCCGGCGCGCGGGCGCTTGTGGAGGCGAGCCTTGCCGCGCTCCTCGAACTTGAAGTGTTTGACGGCGTTCGTGACGTAGGTCGTGTCCCGGGCGATGCCCGCGGCCTCGAGCGCGCGGTCGAAGGCCCGACCCGCGGGACCGACGAACGGCCGGCCCTTTCGGTCCTCCATGTCGCCGGGTTGCTCGCCAACGAACACGATCCGGGCGCCGCTGCTGCCTTCGCCGAACACCGTCTGCGTCGCGTGCAGGTACAGATCGCAGCCCCGGCAGTGCGCCGCGGCTTCCCGGAGCTTCGGCAGAGTGCGCCGGCCCTCGGGGAGGAACGGTTCGGCGTCGCCCGTCTTGCGCGCTGCCATCCTCGTTCACCCCTGACCGAGCAGCGCCCCGGCAGCGGCCAGCGCGCTGCGTACGGAAGCACCGACCGTTCCGAGCGCCTCGCTCTCCAGGTAGTCACCCGCGAAGTAGAGCGGGGGCGCGTCGATACCCTGCGCCGGTGCGCGCGCAGCGACCGGGATACGGT
>JALYWZ010001060.1 GCA_030852505.1 Myxococcota bacterium
GAGCCGCCCTTGGCGCCGCCGGAGCCACCGCTGGCCTTGCCGCCGCTGCCGCCGACGTCATCGCCGCCGCCATCATCGTCGCCACAGCCGGGCGCGATCAGCGCCAGCAGGGCAAACGTCGCCACTACGGTCCCAATTCGAATTGTTCGCATGTACACAACCCTCCGAGGCCCTTCCGCCTCAAGAAACGTTCGAATTCGAGTACGGCGGCGGCTTCAGGGCGTCAATGCGATAAACTGATGGCTCGTGGCGCGCCCGAGATTGCGAGTCACGCCTGGGCGCGATAGGGACGGGGCCGCATGATCCCCCGCTACACCCCCAAAGAGTTCGCCGAGCTGTGGTCGGACGCGACCCGCTTCGCCATCTGGCTCGAGGTCGAGCTCGCCGCCTGCGAAGCCATGGAATCGGCCGGGCTCGTGCCCACCGGCACGGCCGCGACGCTGCGCGACAAGCAGCTCACGCTGGATCCCGGCCGGATTTTGGCGATCGAGGAGACGACCCGGCACGACGTGATCGCGTTTCTGACGCACGTCGAGGAGCTCGCGGGGCCCCCGGCGCGCTGGCTGCACCGCGGGATGACGTCGAGTGACGTTCTCGATACCAGTCTCGCAATTCTGCTGGCGCGGGCCTCGGACTCGCTGCTCACGCGCCTGGACGGCCTGGTGGAGGCGCTGGCCAAGCGGGCTCGTGAGCACGCCCGGACCCCGATGATCGGCCGTTCCCACGGCATTCATGCCGAGCCGACCACGTTCGGCGTGGCCCTGGCCGGACACCTCGCGGAAATTAAGCGCGGGCGGCTGCGGCTGCAGCGGGCGCGGGAAGAAATCGCCGTCGGCAAAATTGCCGGCGCGGTCGGGACCTACGCGCACCTTTCGCCCGAGATCGAGGAGCGCGCCCTGGCTCGCCTCGGCCTGCGTCCGGAGACCGTCTCCACCCAGGTGGTGGCGCGGGACCGGCACGCGGCGTTCTTCTCGGCGCTCGCGAGCGTGGCCGCGGGCATCGAGCGCCTAGCCACCAACGTGCGCCACTGGCAGCGCACCGAGGTCGGGGAGGCGGAGGAGCGTTTCAGTGCTGGCCAAAAGGGCTCCAGCGCAATGCCGCACAAGCGCAATCCAATCTTGAGCGAAAACTTGTGCGGTCTGGCTCGCGTGGTGCGCGCGGCCGTGTTGCCGGCGCTCGAGAACGTCGCGCTCTGGCACGAGCGAGACATCTCGCATTCGTCCGTCGAGCGCATGATCGCCCCCGACGCGACGGCCACGCTCGCCTTCATGCTCGACCGCGCACGCTCGCTGGTCGAGGGTCTGGTCGTGTACCCGGCACGATTGAAAGAGAATCTCGATCGCACCGGCGAGCTCTTCTACAGCGAAGCCGTGATGATCGCGCTCGTTGGCAAAGGCCTGCCGCGGCAGCGCGCCTACGAGATGGTTCAGCGCAACGCGATGCAGGTGTTCCACGGCAACGGCGTGTTCCGGACGCTGCTCGGACAAGACCCCGACATCGGCGCGCAGCTCACACCGGCCGAGCTCGACGAGTGCTTCGACCTCGAGCACGCGCTGCGCTTTGCGGACGAGCTCGTGGCGCGCGCCATCGCCGGCTGATCCAGGCGATGGAGCGAGACGACCAGGACGCGACGGCGCCGGAACCCGGGCCGGCGCTTCCACCCGGCTGGGACGCCGAGCGCGTGATCGCGTTGCTCGAGCCGATGTCGCTGGACGAGCGGCGCGCTCGGCTCACCGAGGTGGTCTCGGCGCGGATTTCGAGCGTGACGCTGCTGTTCGACGCGCCGCACGATCCGCACAACGGCGCGGCCGTGCTGCGCTCGTGCGACGCTTTCGGGATCCCCGAGCTGCACGTGATCCCGCGCAACGAGTCGTTTCTGTTCGGGAACCGCGTCGCCAAGGGCAGCCAGCGCTGGGTGGATGTCGTGACGCACCGAACACCGGAGCTCGCGGCGCAGGCGCTGCACGCGCGCGGCTTCACGCTGGTAGCGGCCGAAGCGCAGGGCGATCTGGTGATGGACGACCTCGCCACGCTCCCCAAAGTGGCGATCGTCCTCGGCAACGAGCACGACGGGCTGTGCGAGGCGCTGCGCGCCGCCTGCGATCGCTCGGTGCGGATCCCGATGCGCGGCTTCGTCGAGAGCCTGAACGTGAGCGTCGCGGCCGGCGTGTTGCTCGCAGCCGCGACGCG
>JALYWZ010000317.1 GCA_030852505.1 Myxococcota bacterium
ATCCAGCCCCAGGTGAGCGCCACCTCGACCGCCTCGGCGTACGTGAGGGAAGGAATGCCCGACTCCTTCTTCGCGAGCCTCAACCAGATGCCGCGTGACGAAGCGTGATGGCCAGCGAGCCACTTCGAGAACGCGCGCGGCGTTGCAAAGGACAGGGTCGGAAGCTCTGCTACCGGTGCGGTCTTCTTCTTCTTCTTCTTCATGGAACCACCGGTGGTAGGTGTTTACACGTAGCGAGCACACCCCCGGTCTCGCACAGATCGAGGTGCCGCCGGAGGGCGTGGTCGTAGGCGGTGAAAGCGCGGCTTGCCCGATGCCCGGACTGGACCCGAGCACCGAACCCGATTCCAATCACCAAGCCGGACGCTGCAGCAGCGCCCCACATGAGCCCTCCAGGGTACTCATCGGGTTTCGAGATAGCCCACACGCCGGTGGCCAACCCCGCTGCGACGCCGACCACGATCATTCCGGTACCCAGCACACCCAGTGCTGAGCTCGCGCGCACGTCACTTGCCATGCTCGAATCCGATGGGACGACGGGCAGCAGGTCTTGAACGTGCTCGACCCGTTGACCGTTGCCCAGCACGATGTAGTCAGTCCGGTGGGACGTACGGTTGCGCTTGCCCAGATCCGGCGACGGCTCCGATTCGCGTGTCACCGAGCGATCGATCGGCCGCAGGCGCTCGTACGCGCGCAGCCGCTCCGCCTCGGGGGCGTTGATGGCCGGCGCCTGGAGCGTAACGTGCCCGCCGCAGCCCAGCAGCAAGCTTGCGATCATCCACCCCGAAACGCTCGATCCCCAGCCACTCCGCATCGTCAGTCCTTCAATAGTCCGGCTGTTCGTGCCTAGCAACGGCGCTGGGAGTCTGTCCGACGCATCTGGCAATGACAGCTCGCCAGGCTCGGCCGAGAGCCCCGCTCGGGTATAACTCGCGCATGCTCAAGGTTTACGGATTCGCTCGGGTGAATCGCGGGGCGCGCGGCAACACGCGGGACTTGCGGGTGCTGTGGGCTCTGGAAGAGATGGGGCTCGGGTACGAGATCGTGGGGTTGGATCATCCGAACCACGATCTGGATTCGGCAGAGTACCGCGCGGTGAATCCGTTCGGGCAGATCCCGGCGATCGATGACGACGGGACGGTGGTGACGGAGTCGGGAGCGATCCTGCTCTACTTGGGGCGCAAGAGCGGCAAGCTGATGCCGCGCGATCTCGCGGGAGAGGCTCAGGTGTTGCGCTGGAGCGTGGCCGCGCTGAGCACGGTGGAGCTACCTCTGCTGTCGCACTGGTTCGTGAATCTGAGCGGCGGCAAGGGCACGAAGCCGAGCGAGGCGCTGCGTGGCTGGGGAGCGATGCGCGTCCAACAGCTCGACGGCTGGCTTGCGGGGCGTGAGTTCGTCGCGACGGACGAGTTCACGGTCGCCGACATCCTCATGACGCACGTGCTGGGCGGTGGCACCGACCCGGGGCTGCTCGAGCCCTGCGCAAACGTGCTCGCGTACCGGGCGCGCTGTCTGGAACGGCCGGCCTGGAAGCGGGCGTTCGCCGCCTACTGCGAGCGCGTCCAGGCGGTAGGCCCGGCAACGAAAAGGGATCGCTCCGCGGGTGTCCCTACATAGGCACGGCGTGATCGGCTTCAGGACCCTCGCGCCGGCGCTGACCGCGGCTCTGGTCGGCTGCGGCGGCGGAAGCGCCGACTCGCCCGCGGGGGCGGAGCCGAGCGGGGTCGACGTGCTCGATTTGCGCTGCGAGGCAGTGCCCGAGCCGGTGTCGCTGCGGCGGCTGACACGCTTCGAGCTGGTGAATGCGATTTCGGATGCGCTCGGGGTGAGCGTGGACGTATCGGGGTTGCCGCCGGACGAGGAATCGTACGGGTTCGAGAACCAGGCCGACACCATCACCGTCTCGGATCTGCACGTGGACGGGCAGCTGCGCCTGGCGGAGAGCGTCATCGAGACATTAGCGAGCGACCCAGCGAAGGTCGCGGCGCTCGCTCCCTGCGCGGAGTCGGAGCCGCAGTGCGCGTCGCGATTCGTCGAGTACTGGGGACGGCGCTTGATGCGGCGTGAGCTGAACGACGGGCAGCGCGAGAAGCTGAACGCGCTGTTCGACGTGCCGGCGACGAGCTTCACGGAGGGCGCGGCGAGCGTGATCGGAGCGCTGCTGTTGTCGCCAGAGTTCTTGTATCGCGTGGAGAGGGCGGCTGGCGAGGGCGGGCTGGCGTCGCCGTGGGTGTTGGCTTCGCGGCTATCGTTTCTTTTGTGGGGCTCGGGGCCCGACGCCGAGCTCCTGGATGCCGCCGCTGCGGGGGCGCTGGCGTCGCCCGCGGACGTGCTCGCACAAGCGCAACGGATGCTCGAGGATCCACGCGCAAAGCGCGGGCTCTCGCATTTTTACGAGTACTGGCTGGGGCTCTCTCAGCTGGAGTTCGTCGACAAAGATCGGCGGCTGTTTCCGCGGTGGAACGACGAGATGCGCGAGCTCTTGCGCGGGGAGACGCTGCACTTCGTGGAGGGGGTGATCTGGGAGGAGGGGGCCAAGCTATCGACGCTGCTGGGAGCCTCGTTCACGTACGCGACGCCGCTGGTCGCGGACTTCTACGGCGTGGCGCCGGTGTCGAACGACGCGAAGGCTTTCGTGAAGACAGCGCTGCCGGCCGAGCAGGAGCGCCGCGGGATCCTGAGTCAGGGCGCGATCCTGAGCCGGTTCGCGACCGCGAATCAGTCTTCGCCGATCCACCGCGGGAAGTTCGTGCGAACGCAGCTCCTGTGTACGATCCCGGCGCCCCCTCCTCCCGATCTGGTGGTGTTTCCGCCGGCGCTCGACGCCGCGAACCGTGTGACGACGCGCGAACGGTTCGCGCAGCACCGCCAGGATCCGGCGTGCAATGCGTGTCACGAGCTCTTGGATCCGGTGGGCTTCGGGTTCGAGCACTTCGATGCGACCGGGCGGTACCGAGAGCGCGAGGGCACGAACGCGATCGACGACTCGGGCTACCTGGTTGGGACGGATGTGGACGGCGCGTTTCAGGGCGTGGCCGGGCTCTCGGAAAAATTGCTGGCGAGCGCGCAGGTGAAGCGCTGCGTCGCCACGCAATGGTTTCGCTATGCCTTCGGGCGCGGCGAGACGGCCGGCGATGCGTGCACGCTGGACAAGCTGGAAGACGTGTTCGTGCGCTCGGGGGGCGATCTGAAATGGCTGATGCTGGCGCTGACGCAGACGACGCCGTTCCTTGCGCCCTCGCCCGAACCCGAAGCGGAGGAACAGCCGTGAGCACACGAAGACAACTCTTGGGCGGCTTGCTCGCTACGGGCTTCGGGCTGCCGTTCTTGGAAGGGCTCGCGCACGCACAGGAGGCACCGCCGAAGCGCTTCGTGGTGATGTTCTCGGCAAACGGCACGATCGAGCCGCGCTGGGCGCCGTCGGGAACGGAGCACGACTTCACGCTCGGGCCGATCCTGGAGCCGCTCGCGGGACACCAGCAGGACCTGGTGATCGTGCACGGCGTGCAGCAGATGGGCGACAAGGGTGACGGACACCAGAACGGCATCGGCGGGATGCTGACCGGTGCGCCGCTCTTGCCCGGCAAGTTTGCGGGGCAGGGCGTGCCGCCGACGGGGTGGTCGAGCGGACCCTCGGTGGACCAGCGCGTGGCCGAGGTGATCGGACGCGACACGGCGTTCCGTTCGCTCGAGCTCGGGGTGCAAACCGGGACCGCCGACAACTTCGGGCGCATGTGCTACCGCGCGCGCAACCGGCCGCTTCCGCCGCTGGACGAGCCGCGGCGCGTGTTCGAGACGCTGTTCGCGTCGGTGCACGCGGATCCGGCGCAGCGCGAACAGCTGCGGTCGCGCCGGGCGTCGGTGTTGGACTTCGCGAAGGGTGAGCTTTCGGCGCTGTCTTCGGAGCTCGGGAGCGCAGATCGGCAGCGGCTGGACCGGCATTTGACCTATCTGCGCGAGGTCGAGGAGCGGCTCGGCAAGGCCGAGAGCGAGACCCTCTCCTGCTCGGTGCCCCCCCTGCCGCCGGAGCTGCCGGCCAGCAACGACTCGTTCCCGGAGCAGGGCGCGCTGCAGATGGATTTGCTGGCGCTTTCGCTGGCGTGCGGGCGGACCCGCGTTGCTTCGCTCCAATGGTCGCGCTCGGTGTCGCAAGTTCGTTTCACGTGGCTCGGCATCCAGGAGTCGCACCACGAGCTGTCCCACCTGCCGGACTCGGACGCGCCGGCGATGGACAAGCTCACGAAGATCAACAGCTGGTACGCCGAGCAGTTCGCGACCCTGATCGAACGCCTGAAGTCCTATCCCGAGGGTGACGGCACGCTGTTCGACAACAGCCTGTTGTTGTGGTGCAACGAGCTCGGCAAAGGCAACAGCCACAGCCGCAAGCATGCGCCGTACGTGCTGGCCGGGAGCGCGGGCGGCGCGCTCGAGACGGGCCGCTACCTGCGTTACGACGGCGACCCGCCGCACAACGACCTCTTGGTGTCGGTGCTCAACGTGCTCGGCGTCCCGGACCAGAGCTTTGGTTTTTCGGATTGGTGCAACGGACCACTCTCGGGGATGGTGTGAAACTCATGAAATCGACGGCTTTGATTGCGATCTGCGGCGCGCTTGCGGCGCTCGGCTGCGGCACTGACGACAAGTCCGACGACGCCGACGGCCCCGGAGACGACGGCGCAGGCGGCAGCGGGCCGGGCACGCTGTGCGCGGCCGCGGACGGCCCGATCAATCCGGCGGAGCTGCTCGACGATTTCGAAGACGCCAACGCGGATCTGGCGAGGAACGAGGGGCGCCAGAGCCAGTGGTGGATGACGCCCGACGGGACCGCGGGCGAGAGCACGCCCGTCGAAGGCGCCGTGTTGCCCGAGCGCATCGTCGGCGGTCGCTGTGAGAAGAGCCTGTACGGTATACACCTGAGCGGGCAAGGCTTCACCGACTGGGGCGCGGCGCTGAGCGTGAGCCTGCGCTGGGAAGACGGCCCGGGAGAGGTGCCGGTCGATCTGAGCCAGTACCGCGGGTTTCGGTTCTTCGCACGCGCCGGGGAGCTCAACACGGCGACGCTGCGCTTCGGCGTGCACGACGTACACACCCACGGCAAGGGTGGGATCTGCGATCCGAACACGATGGAGGTCGGCGTCGGCTGCTGGGACTCGTTCGGGATCGACGTGAAGCCGCTCGACACGGAGTGGACCGAGTACTCGATTAGCTTTGCCAGCTTGAAGCAGCGAGACTTCGGGGTGAAGGCCGAGCTCGACCTGAGCCAGGTTTATCAGATCGACTACGTGGTCTCGCCGAGCTCGATCTTCGACGTGTGGATCGACGACGTCTGGCTGTTCGAGTGAGTTTCAGCCGAGGCTAGGCGGTGCGCGATCCCGGGTGGTAGGCTCGGGAATGCATGAATGATCCGGACGTGGTCGTGATCGGTTCCGGCCCCAACGGGCTCGTGGCCGCAGCGACCCTGGCGCGGCAAGGGCTGCGCGTGATGGTGCTGGAAGCGAATCCGGATCGACCCGGCGGCGCGGTGGGCAGCGGCGAGACGACCGTGCCCGGGTTCACACACGACCTGGGCGCGGGGTTCTTCCCGCTCGCGCGCGTCAGCAACGCGTACCGCGATCTGCCGATCGAGCAGCACGGGGTGGAGTGGTTGAGCGCCGAGGTCGAGTCGGTGCACCCGGCGCTCGACGGAAGCTCGGCCAGCATTTTGCGGCGCGATCGGCGCGAGGGCGCCAGGGCGGATCACTTCGGGAGCGAGGCAGACACCGCGACCTGGAATCGCCTGCTCGATGTCCACGCCATGCACGAGCCGGCCTTGTTCCGCGCGCTGTTGTCACCGCTGCCGGGTATCGGCAATTGGCTCGGGATCGGGCTGCTCCGGTTGCTGAAGCTCGGCAGCTATTTTCTTTCGACCAGCGGCGGCTTGTCGCGGCGCTGGTTCGAGAGCGAAGCAGCGCGGCGCGTCTTGCCGGGGCTTGCGCTGCACGCCGATCTCGGGCCGAGTGATCCGCTGGGCGGTGCGACGGGCTACGTGTTGACGTTCAGCGCGGGGACGGTCGGCTATCCGGTGCCGCGGGGCGGCGCGCAGCGCATCACCGA
>JALYWZ010001061.1 GCA_030852505.1 Myxococcota bacterium
CCCGTGCCCTCATCGCTCCCACCCGGCGCGCCAGCCTCGGTCGCGCCGGCCGCGCCCGGGTTGCCGCCGTTCGCGGGGCGCACCGGCTCGTCGGATTCCGTGTAGTCGTCGAGGCCGATCAGGTTCGCGCAGCCCGCGACCCAGCAAGCGGCACCGAGCGTTCGGATCCGGCGCAGCGTAGCGCCGCGCCACAGAGCTCTGGTCAGCCGGGTCGCACTCATGTCGAGTAGCGCTTCATTACCCTTCCTGGCCTTCGATCAGAAGTCCCGCGCCGCGATTCACGCATGGTGATTTCAACGGCGTCGATTCCCGCAACAACGGAAGCACGAGGAGAGCTATACCGGAAGCCATGCCAGGCTGGCTCGAAGAGCTGCTCCCGGCAGCGGTGCGTGCGTGGCTCACGCCGAGCGTGCTCGTTTCTCTCGGCGTGTTCGGCGCTGCGGCGTTCATTGCGAGCCTGATCGGCGTGCCCTGGTTTTTCACGCGAATGCCGCCCGATTATTTTCGGCGGCCCGAGCGCGACCTCAGGCCGCGAACCGCAGGCGCGCTGGCGTTGCGCGGGCTCCGCAACCTGCTGGGCGCCGTGCTGGTGGTCGCCGGCATTTTGTGCCTGGTTCTGCCGGGCCAGGGCCTGCTCACGCTGATCGTGGGTCTGGTGCTGATCGACTTTCCCGGCAAGCGCCGGCTCGAGGGATGGCTCGTGAACCGGGGCCCGGTGCTGCGCAGCATCAACGCGCTGCGCCGCCGCGCTCACCGCCCGGCGCTGGAAATGCGTGACTCGTGGCTGCCGCCGAATGAAGAGTCGCGGCTCCGGTAGACGGAACATGACCCTCATCGACCAGAACGCGTTCGGCCTGCTCGTGAGCTTCCACGACATCGAAAACGCCGAGTACTCGCTCGGCCCGCAGGAGTTCGTCGAGCGCTTCCAGCTCTTTCGTTCGACGGCGCTCGACCACGCACGCTCGAAGCCGCTCGCGTCGGGGCTCTCGGCGATCGATCTCGGGCACGCGCTCTACTTCGAGTTCGAGGACGGCGATCAGCTGCTCGATCCAATGTCGTGGCTGCGCGAGCTTCACAAGACACTCACGCTCGAGCGCTTCGAGGTCGTGGCCGTGCTCAGCCACGGCGGGCGTTGGGTGGAAGTCGAGGGTGCGCCGTCGCACGCACCGGAGGCCGAGCTCGCGCTCGTGCAAGCCAAGCATCCGAGCGAAGCCCTGCGCCGCGCGCTGTATGCGGACACCGCTTCGCACGGGTCCGACGGAGACGACGGCTGGGGCTCCGGCGTGTTCGTGGACGAGGACGCCGTCTCGGCGTTGAAGCGCGCCTTCAAGAACGCGCCGACCGCCCTCTGCGTCGCGGGGGCGACGTTCTTCCGCATCGGCGGCTAGCACGGCTCGCCGCGGCCAAGGCTCTCCGTCGCGCGGCCGAGAGGTGCTAGGCTGCGCGCGCAATGTCCGGCCCGTCGCCCTCGCCGTTTCTACCCCTGGTCGCGTACACCGAGGCGCTCTGCTCCGGAGCGCGGATTCTGCTCGTGGGCGACGCGCTCGGGGGGATCGCCGAGCAGCTCGTGCTGCGTGGCGCGCGCCTCGTGCACGTGTGTGACGAGGTGGCGCCGCGCCGGGCCCAGGCCGCGCAGCGCACGACCGATCGCAGCATCAGCTTCGGTTCCTTGAACGACGGTTCGTTCGCCTTGCGCGAAGGCTTCTTCGATCTCGGGTTGGTCGAGAGCCTGGCGGCCCACTCCGAGCCGAAGGCGGTGCTCGCCGCGGTCGCGCGGTTGCTCGCGCCGCGCGGTACGGCGCTCGTCGCCACGCCGAACCTCGAGGCACGGCGTCCGTTGCTCGCCTCCGACGTCGGCTCGGAAGCGCGTACCACGGGCATCGACTACTACGCGCTCTACGACGCCATGGCCGCGCAGTTCCCGCGCGTGCGCATGCTCGGCCAGGTGCCGTTCGTCGGCTACGCGCTGGTGGACTTCGCGGCCGAGGGCGAGCCGTCGGTCGTGTTCGACGCCTCCCTCGTGTCGAGCTCCGGGGAGGAGCCGGACTATTTCGTGGCCGCCGCCGGAGAGGGGCGCGGCACGCTCGAGGCCTACTCCGTCGTCCAGCTCCCGTCGGCGGATGTGCTCGGAGAGGCCCCGCTCGAGTTCGTGGCCGAGGCGCCGCTGGTTGCGCAGGGTCTGCCG
>JALYWZ010000044.1 GCA_030852505.1 Myxococcota bacterium
CCCGGGAGCTGTTGCGCGGCCTGCTCGAGGTGCCGTCGGCGATGCGCCACGCGCTCGACCGCAAGGACACGGTGTACGAGGTGGCGCGGCGCTGGCAGCACGCGCGACACATGTTGTTCCTGGGCCGCGGCCTCGGCTTTCCGATCGCGCTCGAGGGCGCGCTCAAGCTCAAGGAAATCTCGTACGCACACGCCGAGGGCTACGCCGCCGGAGAGATGAAGCACGGGCCGATCGCGCTGATCGACGAGGAGATGCCGGTGGTGGTGATCGCTCCCCACGACGCGCAGTACGAGAAGACCCTCGGCAACCTGCAAGAGGTGCGCGCGCGGGACGGCCGCGTGATCTCGGTCGTGACCGACGGCGACGAGCAGGCGGCGCGGCTCTCGGAGCACGTGCTCGAGGTGCCAGCGGTTCCGGAGTTGCTGCTGCCGCTCGTCACGGTGGTCCCGCTGCAGCTGCTCGCGTACTTCATCGCGGAGCTGAAGGGCACGGACGTGGACCAGCCGCGCAATCTGGCGAAGACAGTCACGGTGGAATGAGCGGCCGCCCACCGCGGCGTCAGCCCTTGGAGCTGGTTTCCGCCGCAGGGCTTTTTAGCCCGGCAATGAACGCGAAACCTGACGGAATTCATGCTGGGGGTCAGCTCACTCGGGCATGCGGCTCGCAAATTACGAGGTCGACTCGCGCACTCACGACGAGACCTTCGAGCCCGCCGGCGGAGTCAGGCCGCTGTATCGGGAAATCCTGGCGCGCCTGTCGGACCTGAGCGCGCAGGAGCTCGAGCAGCGGCGCAAGATGGTGGAGCTGTTGCTCCGCAATCAGGGCGTCACGTTCACGGTTTACTCCGACGACGCGGGCATCGAGAAGGTGTTCCCCTTCGATCCCATCCCGCGCCTGATCTCGGCGGAGGAGTGGGACCACGTCGAGCGCGGGCTCGTGCAACGCGTGCGCGCCTTGAACCTGTTCCTGGCGGACATCTACGGCGCGCAGAAGATCCTCGACGACGGGCTGATCCCTGCTGACCTGATTTACCGCGCCGGCTCGTTCCGGCGCGAGATGGTCGGCATGACGCCGCCCCAGGGCATCTTCACCCACGTGGTGGGGACGGACCTGATCCGCGACGAGAACGGCGTGCTCCACGTCCTGGAAGACAACGTGCGCAGCCCGAGCGGCGTCAGCTACGTGCTCGAGTGCCGCGAGGTGATGAAGCGGGTGTTCGGCGTGCTGTTCGAGCCGCACGGCGTCCGGCCGATCGACGACTACACCGACTGGCTGCGCGATATGTTGCTGCACGTGACGCCGCGCGCGGTGGGTGAGCCGACGGTCGTGCTGCTGAGCCCCGGCATGTACAACTCGGCCTACTTCGAGCACAGCTTTTTGGCTCGCTGCATGGGCATTTCGCTGGTCGAGGGCAGCGACCTCGTGGTGCGCGACGGCGCGGTCTGCATGCGCACGACCCAGGGCCTGCGCCGCGTGGACGTGATCTACCGCCGCATCGACGACGACTTCCTCGACCCCGTGGCGTTCCGCCCGGACTCGGTGCTCGGTTGCCCGGGCCTGTTCGCGGCCTACCGCAGCGGCGCCGTCGCCCTCGCCAACGCTCCTGGCACGGGCGTCGCCGACGACAAGGCCATCTACCCGTTCGTCCCGGACATGATCCGCTACTACCTGTCGGAGGAGCCGATCCTGCCCAACGTGCCGACGTACATCGCGTCGCGGCCCGACGATCGAAAGTACATCCTCGAGCACCTGTCCGAGCTGGTCGTGAAACAGACGGACGCCTCCGGCGGATACGGCATGTTGATCGGCCCGCAAGCGACCGCCGAGCAGCGCGAGGACTTCAAGCGCCGCATCGAGCAGAACCCACGCTCGTACATCGCGCAGCGCACGATCCAGCTCGGAAAGCACGCCACGCTGATCGACGGCTCGCTCGAAGGGCGCTGCGTCGATCTGCGACCGTACGTGCTCTACGGCGAGCAGATCCGCGTGATCCCCGGCGGGCTCACGCGCGTCGCGCTCCGGCGCGGCAGCCTGGTCGTCAACTCGAGCCAGGGCGGCGGATACAAGGACACCTGGGTGCTCAACTCCACCGAGCCGGGCACCAAAGAGGAGCGGCGCGAGCCGAGCACGGTCTCGTGAGGCCCGCATGCTGAGCCGGGTTGCCGACGCACTGTACTGGATGGGGCGCTACATCGAGCGCGCCGAGCACACCGCGCGCGTGCTCGAAGCCATGCGCGACCTGCGGCTCGACTTACGCGAGGTGAACCGCGAGGTGGCCGACGAACAGTGGCGCGGCGCGCTCAAGGCCTTGAGCCTGCCGGAGCTGTCGCTGTCGCGGCTGGTGCTCGATCCTGCGGAGCCGACCTCCTTGCTCTGCTCCATGTCACGCGCCCGCGAGAACGCGCGCCAGGTGCGCGAGGTGATCAGCCCCGAGATGTGGGAGAAGCTGAATCAGTCGTACTGGTCGCTGCGAGACTCGGTCGCGGCCGGGCAGAACGAGAGCACCCTCTCCCAGGCGCTGACGGGCATCGTCTCTTCCAGCTTTCTGTGGGACGGAGTGACCGATGCCTCGATGATCCGCGGCGAGGGCTGGCTGTTCTTGAAGCTCGGCAAGTTCGTGGAGCGCACCGACGGCGTGGCACGCATGGTCGGGTCACGGCTCGCGCCAAGCGGCGTCTCTTCGGGCACCTCGGGCGAGAACGTCACCTGGCCGACGCTATTGAAGAGCCTGGACGCGGTCGACGCCTACCGCACTGCGCACCCGAAGCGCGTGGAGCGCCGCGCCGTCATCGACTTCTTGCTGTTCGAGGCGGACTTCCCCCGCAGCGTCCGCTACTCGACTACGACGGCGGCGGACCTGTCGCGGCGCTTGCGGCGGTTCCACCCCGAGCTCGGGCAACGCGTCGAGCGCTGCTTCGGCCGCATCGCCGCCCGCGTCGAGTACGCCGACCTCGACACGCTCGACGCCGCCGTGGTCACGGCTTTCTTGTTGGAGCTCGGCGGTAGCCTGTCGGAGGCCTCGAGCTTGCTGCAGAAGACCTTCTTTCTGTGTTGAAGGATCCACGATGTTGCTCTCGATTCACCACAAGACCGAGCTGACCTATGCGGAGCCGATCACCGAGTCGGTGATGGAGCTCAGAATGATGCCGCGCAGCGATTCGCGGCAAACACTGCGAAGCTTCGATCTGGCGGTCGGGCCCGAGGCCCCGGTGTTTCAACACCTCGACTGGCAGGGCAACCGCGCGCACCACTTCTCGATCGTGGACGTTCACGACAAGGTGGTGATCCTGGCGGCCTCCACCGTCGAGACCCACCTCGACAAGCTCCGGCTCGACGAGATCGGCGACACCTTGCCGCTCGGCGGGCTCGGGCACCGCTACGAAGATCTGCTGCTCTTCCACGGCCCCGTGCAGCGCGACGTGCGCCTTTCGCGTTTCGCCGAGAGCCTCGGGCTCTTCACCGAACGCCGCGCCTCGATGGTGATGGCGCAGGTCACGGCGCGCCTGCGCGAGCTCATCACCTACAAGAAGGGCGTCACCAACAGCTCCACCACCGTCTCGGACGTGCTCGACCTGGGCCAGGGCGTTTGCCAGGACTACGCGCACGTGGCGCTGTCGCTGCTCAGGATGCTGGGGGTGCCGTCACGCTACGTGTCCGGCTACCTGTTCCGGCCGAGCTCGGCCGAGCTCGAGACGCACGCCTGGGTCGAGTGCTTTGTGCCGTCGGTCGGCTGGCTCGGCATCGACCCCACGCACGCGGAGCTCGCGGGGCAGTCGCACGTGGCGGTGGCGGTCGGCCGCAGCTACGCGGACGTCCCGCCGAACCGCGGCGTGTACCGCGGTGGAGCAGAAGAGAAGATCCGCGTCAGCGTCAGCATCCAAGCGCTCTCCGACGAAGCGACGCTGGCTCCGCCGTCGCGCCCGGAGCTCGATGCGCGCCTGCTCGGCGACCGGATCGTGCCGGAGCGGCGTCTGGATCTGAACGCGCTCGAACAGCAGCGCCAACAGCAACAGCAGCAACAGCAATAAGCCCGAGCTGTCGCCTCGAGGGCGCGATCGACGAAGCCCTCGACGTCCTCTCATAGCGAGTAGGCCAATGACCATCCGCGTCGCGCTCCGACACACGACTACCTATCACTACGATCGCCGCGTGAACCTGGGCCCGCAGGTCGTGAGGCTCCGACCCGCTCCGCACTCTCGCACCAAGATTTCGAGCTACGCGCTGCACGTCGAGCCGAGCGGTCATTTCCTGAACTGGCAACAGGACCCGCAGGGAAACTTCCTGGCGCGCTTGGTGTTCCCCGATCCGACGGACCACTTCGAGGTCGACGTCGACCTGTGCGCCGATCTCGTCACTATCAACCCGTTCGACTTCTTCCTCGAGCCCAGCGCCGAGCGGCTGCCGATCGTCTACGAGGAAGGCAGCCTGCGCGAGCTGAAGCCGTACCTGGAAACGCTCCGCACCGGCGCGCTCGTCGACGCGTTCGTCGCCTCGCTCCGCCCGAGCGGTCGCCGCACCGTCGATTTCCTGGTGGAGCTGAACCAGGAGGTCCAGCGCCGCGTCAAATACTCGATCCGGCTCGAGCCGGGCGTGCAGAGCCCCGATCAAACTCTCGAGCTGGCGAGCGGCTCGTGTCGGGATTCTGCATGGCTTTTGGTGCAGGTGCTGCGCCGGCTCGGTCTCGCGGCCCGCTTCGCCTCCGGCTATCTGATCCAGCTCAAGGCCGACCAGAAGGCGCTCGACGGGCCCTCGGGCCCCGCGGCGGATTTCACGGATCTCCACGCCTGGGCCGAAGTGTACCTGCCGGGCGCAGGCTGGGTCGGCCTCGACGCCACCTCCGGGCTGTTCACGGGCGAAGGCCACATCCCACTCGCCTGCACGCCGGACCCGACGAGCGCGGCGCCGATCACGGGTCTCGTGGACGAGTGCGAGGTCGAGTTCAAGCACCTGATGAAGGTCGAGCGTGTGTTCGAGACTCCGCGCGTCACCCTGCCTTACACGGACAGCGTGTGGCAGCGCATCGAGTCGCTCGGCAAGCGCGTCGATCGCGACCTGGAGTCGATGCGCGTGGGGCTCACGATGGGCGGCGAGCCCACCTTCGTGTCGCTCGACGACGTGGATGGAGCCGAGTGGAACTTCGACGCGCTCGGCCCGGACAAGCGCCGCCTGGCCGGCGTGCTGTTCCAGAGGCTCGCCCAGCGCTTTTCGACACGGCCGCTTTTGCATTTCGGGCAGGGCAAGTGGTACCCCGGCGAGCAGCTGCCGCGCTGGGCGCTCGGGTGTTACTGGCTGAAGTCGGGGGAGCCGTTCTGGTCCGAGCCGGAGCTCGTGGCCGAGGACGACCGCAACTACGGCGCGAGCGCCGAGCTGTCGGCGCGGTTCATCCAGCGTCTCGCGGAGCGCCTCGAGGTCGATCCGAAGCACGCGCTGCCGGGCTACGAGGACCCGTTCCATTACCTCCTGACCGAGCGGCGCTTGCCCTGCAATGTTACGCCACTCGACAACCGCCTCGGCGATCCGCAAGAGCGAGCGCGCGTGTCCAAGGTCTTCGAACGGGGGCTCGGCGCGGTCGTCGGCCACGCGCTGCCCGTGGCGCCGCTCGGTGACGGGCGCTTTCGTAGCGGCTCGTTTTTCCTCCGCCGCGAGCTCTTGTACCTGTTGCCCGGCGACTCGCCGATGGGTTACCGGCTGCCGCTCGGCTCGCTGCCGTGGGTGATGGCGGAAGACCACCCGCACCTGATCGAGCGCGATCCGTTCTCGGAGTTTCCGCCGCCGCCGCTCCGGCGCCGTCGCGACCCGAAGTTCCAGCGCCCGGGACCGGCCTCGGAAGCGCCTCCGAAGCCCTTCGAGTCCGCATCGGGCGTCGTACGCACGGCACTGTGCGCGGAGCCGCGCGACGGCGTGCTGCACGTGTTCTTGCCGCCGCAAGCGCTGCTCGAGGACTACCTGGCGCTCGTGGAAGCGGTGGAGGGGACCGCCAAGGAGCTCAACCTTCCGGTACGGATCGAAGGCTACACGCCGCCCGCCGATCCGCGCGTCGAGAAGTTCACCGTCACCCCGGATCCCGGCGTGATCGAGGTCAACATCCATCCGAGCGCGAGCTTCCAGGAGCTCTCGGACAAGACGCAGATCTTGTACGAAGAGGCGCGCGAGTGCCGGCTCGGCACGGAGAAGTTCCTGGTCGACGGCCGCCACGTCGGGACCGGCGGCGGCAACCACGTCACGCTCGGCGGAGTCACCACTCCGGACAGCCCGCTCTTGCGACGGCCGGATCTGCTCGGCAGCCTGGTCGGCTACTGGCACGACCACCCCTCGCTTTCGTACCTGTTTTCCGGCCTGTTCATCGGACCCACGAGCCAGGCGCCGCGCGTCGACGAGGCGCGGCACGAGGCGACCTACGAGCTCGAGATCGCGCTCGCCGAGGCCCGCCGCAGCGCCACGCTGCCGGGGGGTACGCCACCCTGGCTCGTGGATCGAATCTTCCGGAACCTGCTCGCGGACGTGACGGGCAACACCCACCGCTCGGAGTTCTGCATCGACAAGCTGTACTCTCCGGACTCCGCGTCGGGCCGCCACGGCCTGCTCGAGATGCGCGCGTTCGAGATGCCGCCGCACGCGCGCATGAGCATCGCTCAGATGCTGCTGGTTCGCGCGCTGGTGAGCCGCTTCTGGAAGGCACCGCACAGCTCCAGCGCCGTGCGCTGGGACACGGCGCTCCACGATCGCTTCATGCTGCCGCACTTCGTGTGGCAAGACTTTCGCGACGTGTTGAGCGAGCTCGACGCGTTCGGCTACGCGTTCGAGCCGTCGTTCTTCGTCCCGCACTTCGAGTTCCGTTTTCCGGCGCTCGGCAAGATCACCGCCGACGGCGTCGAGCTCGAGATCCGGCGCGCGCTCGAGCCGTGGCACGTGCTGGCCGAGGAGGGCGCGGTCGGCGGCACGGCGCGCAGCGTGGATTCGTCCCTCGATCGCGTGCAAGTGCTGGTGCGCGGCGTGGTGCCGGGCCGCCACGTCGCACTCTGCAACGGCGCGCGGTTGCCGCTGCATCCGACCGGGACGCGGGGCGAATACGTGGCCGGGGTGCGCTTCCGGACCGCGCGCCTGCCATCGACGTTGCATCCGACCGTCCCGGTGCACTCACCGCTCGAGCTCTCGCTGGTCGATGCCTGGACCGAACGCGCGATCGGCGGCTGCTCGCTATCGGTTTCGCACCCGGGGGGGCGCGCCTACGACACCCGCCCGGTCAACGCGCTCGAGGCCGAGGCGCGCAGGTCCGCGTTGTTCGTGCCGTTCGGGCACGCGCCGGGGCGCGTCGATCTTACCCGCGCGGTCGACGCGAGGAACCCCGACTACCCACTGACGCTCGACTTGCGGCGCGCCGCCGTGGGTCCCACGCGCGGTGGCTGGCTGTGGTAGCCGAGCGCGGTGCTTAAGTCGCCGGCAGGTGATGTGGTAGGTCATGGACCGGAGGACCTCGACGGCAACCGTGGCTGACGCTGCCGACAGCACGACTCCGACGGGCGCCTGGGGTTACCGACCCCCCGCGTTCGGCTTCGACGAAGCGTTCGAGAGCGACGCCAGCCCTCGTCCCGCGTTCACCGAGCTATTCGCGGCGCTGTCGTCGCTCGGTGAAGACGAGTTCAGCCGCCGTTGGACGCAGGCCCAGCGGGTGATCCGCGACAACGGTATCACTTACAACGTCTACGGCGATCCGCGCGGCACCGATCGCCCGTGGCAGCTCGATCCGCTCCCGTTGATTCTCGGGGCTCGGGAGTGGGCGGGGTTGGAGCGCGGCCTCGAGCAGCGCGGGCGGCTGCTGGACGCGGTGCTCACCGATCTGTACGGGCCGAGCCGATTGCTCTCGGAAGGCGTCTTTCCGCCGGAGCTCGTGCTCGAGAACCCGGGCTTCTTGCGGCCGGTCCACGAGGTGCCGGTCGTCGGCGGAGCACGTCTGCACCTCTACGCGGCGGACGTGGCGCGCGGCGCGGACGGCCAGTTCTGGGTGCTCGGGGATCGCACGCAGGCGCCCTCGGGAGCCGGCTACGCGCTCGAGAACCGGATCGTGGTCTCGCGCATGTTGCCCGAGGTGTTCCGCGACTGCCGCGTGGAGCGCCTGGCGCCGTTCTTCCGCACGCTGCGCGACGGGCTGGCCGAGCTGTCGCCCCGCAACGTCGACACGCCGCGGATCGTGCTGCTCACACCCGGGCCGTACAACGAGACCTATTTCGAGCATGCGTATCTGGCGCGCTACCTCGGCTTCACCCTGGTGGAAGGTGGAGATCTCACGGTACGCGATCGCGCGGTCCACCTGAAGACGCTCGGCGGCTTGCAGCGGGTCGACGTGATCTTGCGACGCCTCGACGACACCTACGCCGATCCGCTCAGCCTGCGCTCGGACTCGTCGCTCGGGATCGCGGGGCTCGTGCACGCCGTGCGCGCCGGCAACGTCACGGTGGCGAACGCCCTCGGCAGCGGGTTGCTCGAAGCTCCGGCGTTGCTCGGCTTCTTGCCGGGCGCCTGCCGCGCGCTGCTCGGGGAAGAGCTGCTCTTGCCCTCGGTCCCCACGTATTGGTGCGGCGAGCCCGAAGCTCTAAAGCAGGTGCTGTCGCGCTTGCCGGAGCTCGTGATCAAGCCGGCGATTCCAGCCGTGAACAGCCACGAGCCGGTGTTCGGCGGTGAGCTCGGCCGCGCCGAGCTTTCCGAGCTCGAGCAGCGGATCCGCGCGCGGCCGGGGCTGTACGTGGCGCAGGAGCGGCTCGGGTTGTCGACGGCCCCCGCCTGGAACGGCGAGCGCCTCACCCCGCGCCACCTGTCGTTGCGCGCGTTTCTGTGCCGGCGCGGACAGGGCGGCTTCGAGGTCATGCCGGGCGGCCTGACCCGCGTCGCGAGCTCGAAGGATTCCCTCGTGGTCTCGATGCAGCGCGGTGGCAACAGCAAGGACAGCTGGGTGCTGTCGAGCGGGGAGCCCCTCGAGCTCAGCCTGCTGCGCGCACCGGGCCAGAAGGTCGACATCGTGCGCAGCGGCGGGGATCTGCCGAGCCGCGTCGCGGACAACCTGTTCTGGATCGGCCGCTACGTCGAGCGCGCGGAGACCACCACCCGGCTGCTGCGCAGCTTGTTGACGCGGCGGGTAGACGACGCCGAGGGGCGCGCACCCGAGGTCCGCGCGCTGCTCGTGGCGCTGGAGGACGCGCTCGAGCTGGTGCGCGGCACACTCACGCGCACCGGGGACGGCCTCGACGCAGAGCTCGCGCGGATCCTGGTTGCGGCGCACCCGGCGCGGACGCCCTCCGCCAGTGTCGCCGCCGCGTATCGGGTTGCAGGCGTCGTTCGAGAGCGGCTGTCCGTCGACACCTGGCGCGTGCTCGGTGAGCTGCACCGCCTGGTCGAGCAGGCGCGCTCGCACGGCGATCTCGCCCTGAACGACGCGCTCGAGATCGCCGCGTCGTTGCTGCTCGGGTTCTCTGCCTTCTCCGGGCTCGCGACCGAGAACATGACGCACGGACCGGGCTGGCGCTTCGCGGACATCGGCCGCCGCATCGAGCGCGGCTGTTTCATGGTGCGGCTGTTGAAGAGCACGCTGGTCTCGGGCGACGACACCGCGGTGCTCGATGCGGTGCTGGAGACGGCCGACAGCGCCATCACCTATCGCTCGCGCTACCCCGGGATCGTGGCACACGAGGCCGTGCTCGATCTGCTGCTCACCGACGAGACCAATCCGCGGTCCGTCGTGTATCAACTGTCGGCGCTCGAACAGCACGTGAATCGCTTGCCGCGCGCGGGGCGCGCGCCGCTGCTCGCTCCCGAGTCGAAGACGGTGCTGCGGGCGCTGTCGCTGGTGCGCCTCGCCGAGCTCGAGCGCTGGGCGAGGGCAGACGTGCACGGACGGCGCGCGCACCTCGAGGAGGCACTGACCGAGCTGGAAGCGGCTTTGCCGCTCCTCGCCGACCAGCTCACCTTGAGCTACCTCGCACACGCCGAGGAGTCGTTCACGCTCGGCGGGCCCGAGGCGCGATCCTGATGCGCTATCTGGTCCGGCACACCACGAGCTACGAATACAGCGAGCCCGTCTCGATCTGTCACAACGAGGCGCGCCTCGTGCCGCGCCAGACCCCGCATCAGCGCCCGGTGGTCTCGCGGCTGGTCGTCGAGCCCTCGACTCCGACGCTGACCTCGGACACGGACTACTTCGGCAACGTCGTGCATTTCTTCACCCTCGAAGAGGCGCACGTCCGGCTTTCGGTGAGCGCGATCTCCGAAGTGGACCTCGTGCCCTTCGAGCCGCCCCCGCTGATGTCGTCGCCCGCTTGGGACGGCGTGCGCGATCGGATCCGGCGCGATCGCAGCCCCGAGGGCCTGTGCGCTCTCGAGCTGACCCTGGAATCGCCGCACGTTCGTCGCGCAGACCCGTTGATCGAGTACGCGGCGCCCTCGTTCCCGCCAGGGCGCCCGCTGCTCGACGCCGTGCTCGAGCTCACGCGCCGGATCCACGCGGACTTCGCCTACGAGCCCGGCTCGACCACGATCGCAACTCCGATTGACCGCGTGCTCGAGTCCCGCCGCGGCGTCTGCCAGGACTTCGCACATCTGCAGATCGGTATGCTGCGCAGCCTGGGCATCCCAGCTCGCTACGTCAGCGGCTACGTGCACAATACCCCGCCGCCGGGCCGGCCGCGTCTGGTCGGTGCCGATGCCTCGCACGCCTGGCTATCGGCTTGGTGTCCCGGTTTCGGTTTCGTCGATTTCGACCCCACCAACGGCTCCATCCCCAGCGACGAGCACGTCACGCTCGCGTGGGGCCGCGACTTCAGCGACACCAGTCCGCTGCGTGGGGTGATTCTCGGAGGCGGCCAGCATCTCGTGCGGGTGGGCGTGGAAGTGGCGCGCGCCTGACGCCTAGCCGTCGCAGCCCAACCGGCGAGTGATACAGCTGCTGATACACCTGTATCTCCGAAAGATACAGGTTGTGCCCTGCGCGACACGGCGGCGCATGTCTCAGGACACGCTCGCGCGCGGACGGATCGAAACTCGGCAAGTCCTCGAAACCCTTGAGGCAACCCTCGGATCGTTCGTCGAGCTACGGGTGACGAGGGCGCTCGAGCCGGGCGCCGAGCTCGGTCGTAGAGGCGTCGGGAACGCTGGCACGACCGTTGCTCAATAGTCCAAACATGCAACCGACCCCCTCAGCGCGCTGCCTGGCAGCAACGGCTCACTCGAGCCGGCGCGTGCAGCGAGGGTCGTGTGTCGAGGAGTTTTCTGGTCGCGACATGGGAGTCCGGATCGACGTCCGAGCGCGTGTTCCGCGCCGCGTCCCGGATGTTGGCGATCAGAGTGGGTGGTGCGCACAGCGCCGTATGGGTGGAGAGAGGCGGGTCCGCTCCGGGAAAGAGCTCGGAGCGGACCCGCAGGCGGATTGCAGCGTGCCGAGCGCGCTCACCGCTCGTTTAATGGAGTCCCGCGTTACCGATGTCCGGAAACGCTTGTACGGGGTGTGGTCGGCGACGCGCGGACACACCCGAGGGGCGGCGCTGGCAGAAGCGTGTCCAGTCGCGCGAGCTGCCAGCGTCGCTCCCGCACTTGATTGTGGGGCTGTCAGCGTCAGGCCGGCAGTCAGTTAGTGAGTGTGATGGGGACGCGGTCCGGCCGACTCAGTGGGTGACGTCGGTCGGACCGCGCAGGGGGCGGGGGAGCGGAGTGGGAATCGGGGGGGAGGGGCTTTTTTTCTCCGACTCCCGAAGCGTTCGTCAGACGAGCTTCGCGTCGATCACGATCTCGGGGATCGCGGCGAGCGCCTTCGAGATCGGGCAGTTCGCCTTGGAGAAAGCCACCTTCTCCTCGAAGACCTTGGGGTCGACGCCGGGCACGCTGGCCTTGGTCGCGAGCTCGATCTTGGTGACGGTCGGGCCGGCTTCGAGGTGAACCGTGGCCGAGGTTTCGATGCTGGTGGGCGGGTGACCCGCGTTGCTCAGCTGCGCCGCGAGGAACATCGAGAAGCAACCCGCGTGGGCTGCACCGATCAACTCTTCCGGAGTCGTGCCCTTGCCGCTGCCCTCGAAGCGAGACGCGAACGTGAACGGAGCTTCGAAGGCGGTGCCCTTCACCGAGCCGTTGCCTTCTTTCAGATTGCCGGTCCACTTCGCTTGAGCTTTCGAGACTGCCATGATCTTCGTTCCTTCCTGGCTGCTGGTTTTTGCCGGGAGAGGGACGGTAGTCCCTGACCTGTTTCGAGGCAATCGCTAGCGAGCCGACCGCGCGGACGGCAGCGCGCGGCGCGCGTAATCGACCGGTGGCATTCCGACGACTTTCTTGAAATCGCGCGTGAAATGCGCCTGGTCGCAGTAGCCGAGCTCGGCGGCGACGCTCGCGACGCTGACACCGCCGAGCGCGAGCATTTCCGCAGCAGCTTGCAGACGGAACCGCTGCACCACCCATTTCGGGGCGACGCCCACGTACTCGCGAAACAGCCGCTCGAGGCCGCGCACGCCGAGACCGGAAACAACCGCCAGACGCTCCACGCTGAGCAGCGTCGGATCGGTGCGCACGCGCTCGACGAGATCGCGGGCGAGCACCGCCGCGTCGCTCGGCGCGGGGAGCACCGAGCGCAGCCGTTCCTCGACGAGCTCGGCGCGCGCTTGCTCGGTCCCGGAGTCGCGAAGCCGGAGGGCGAGCGCGACCGGGCCCGGACCGAGCAGCTTGCCGAGCGGCAGCTCGCGATCGGTCAGGCGATGCAGCGGGACGCGTGCGAGATCGCGAAACATTCCGGGTAGGAACTTGATCCCGAACACCCGCCCGCGCCCTTCGAGCCGGCGCGTGAACTTACGGCGCACGACCCCGACGACGCGCGCCGAGCGCGCCTCGAACACGACGTGGACCGAGGGATACGTCAACACCTCCGAGGTGCGCGGCTCGGGGACGTCCCAGTGCACCCACCAGTAGTGCTCGATCCAGGCGGCCAGCTCCGAAGAGGGATGGATGCGACCCGTGACGACGCCGTGCGCGCTCCCGATCGCCGCCCGGTGCAACAACCCCCGCGGCGGGTCGAGCTTCGGCTGAGGCTTGGAGCGCACGTGGCACACGCTGGCACAGGCGCAGTACGTTGGCTGCGATAACTGGCGAAGATCTGCGCGTCCGGCGCTGGGTGCGGGTTTTGCACCGGGATGTTCCGCATGCCCAGCGGAGCGTTCTCGAGAATCGTGCGGGGTTGTCTGTTCGGCGGTGTCGCCGCCGCTGCGGCCCTCGGCTGCAGCACGGAAGGGCGCGACGAGCCGCAAAACTGCGCGAACGACGCGGATTGTTCTTCGGAGCAACGCTGCTCGCACGCCGGACAGCTGCAGCAGCCCATCCCGTTCAATCCGTGCCTGAACCTGGTCTCCTGCACGGACAGCTCCTCGTGCCCGGGCGACCAGGTGTGCGCGCCGTATACGGGTGCGTTGCAGGGCCCGTCCTGCC
>JALYWZ010001062.1 GCA_030852505.1 Myxococcota bacterium
GCGTGAGGTAGCTCGGCGAGGCCCCGTCTGCGGCGGGCTCTGCGCCGGGAGCAGCTTCGCCGGCGCGCTCGCGCTCGAGCCGCTCGGCGATTTCCGCGATCGGCCCGGCGATCACCAGCCGCCCGCGCTCGAGGATGCCGACCGAGGTGCACACGTCGCTCAGCTCGGTGAGGATGTGGCTCGACAGGAAGATGGTCTTGCCTAGCTCGCTGAGCTCGAGCAACAGATCGCGCACCTCGATGCGCGCCCGCGGATCGAGATCGCTGGCCGGCTCGTCGAGCACCAGCACCTTGGGATCGTGCAGCAAGATCCGCGCGATCTGCAGGCGCTGCTTCATGCCCTTACTGAGCGAAGCCACCAGGCGATCGTCGAGCTTGGACAGCTCGGTGAGCTCGAGCGCGGCGTCCACGACCTTGCCGTCGCGCAGGTCGTAGGCGTCCGCGAAGAACTCGAGGTACTCGCGGATCGTGATGCGCTCGTAGACGCCCGCGTGATCCGGCATGTAGCCGACGATCCGCCGCACTCGCTCCGGCTCGAGCGCGACGTCGATGCCGTCGATCAGCACTCGGCCCGCCGTCGGCTCGAGCAGCGTGGCCATGATCCGGATCGTGGTGGTCTTGCCCGCGCCGTTCGGACCGATGAAGCCGAAGATCTCCCCGGGCTGGACGTCGAAGCTCACCCCGGAGAGCACGGGGAAGTTGCCGTAGCGGTGCGAGAGATTCTCGACCGAAATCGCGGGCACCGGCGGCGCGGAGAGCGGCGCCGACGGCGGAGCGGAGACGGGCGAAGCCTCTTCGCTCACGGAACGCCTCCCGTGCCGACGACCCGCAGCAGCATCCGGTCGTAGTCGGTCTTCAGCCCGGAATCCGAGAGCTTGCCCTCACCACCGTCGATTGCCGCGATCAGCACCGGCACGTCGTTCGACCAGAACTCGACGTCGTTCGGCAAGATCGGCTCGAGCGCCGTCCACGCCCGTCCGAGGCCCGGCGTGTCGGCGTCCAGCGTGCCCGAAAAGCCGCGCGCGTCGAGCGGGAGCGATTTGCTGCCAGGGTAGGGGAAGCCGCCGAGCGAGCCCAGCCGCTTGCCGCGCTTCACGCGCGCGCTCGCGCCGTCGGCGAGCTTCGGGAAATAATGCGCTTCGCCGTCGGGGAGCCGAACCACCACGCCGAGCAGCGCTCGGCCCAGCCGGTTTTTCACGACGTAGTCGGCGCCGTCCGAGAGCACGCTGACACCGCCCGCGAGATCGACGAAGCCGTCTTCGCGCACGAGCAGGGTTTGCCAGGGGCGGGTGCGCACGCCGGTGAGCCGCGGTCCGTCGCGATCGATGACGAGCGAGCGCCCGGCGTCGCCGTCTCCGGCCAGATCGAGCACGTTTTCGCGGCGCGCCGGCCGCACCAGGAGCTCCTGGGACGAGGCCGCGTAGAAGCCGCGAAAGTGCACGGACGAAGCGCGCGTCATGCCCGCACCGGCCTCGACCAGGGACAGCTTGCGCGACTTGCCCGACAGACCCTTGCCGAACACACCGAGCCCGACGATCAGCGTGAACGTGCCCGCCGACCACAGCGGCAAGCGCAATAGCGCCGCGAGCGGCCGGCCGCGCTTTTGCGCGAGGTAGAAGCTCAAGGGGCCAGCCAGGGCCGCGTAGGCGAGCAGCGCCAGCGCCGAGACCACGATCGTCCAGCGCGAGGCCTGGTTCGGATCCAGATTGCGGCGCACACCGTCGATCTGCGGCGAGCCCGAGAACCCGACTCCGTGGCGGAGCGCGACCTGCGAGCGCCTGTCGAAGGCGTGCCGCGCCAGATCGGCCAGCGTCTGTCGCGCCCAGGGATCCGACAGCGCGTCGGCGGCTTCGGGGTCGAACGCCAGGAGGTGCACCTCACCGAGGCCGTAGCTCGCGGCCGAGCCCCACGAGGTTTCGCGCAGGTTCTGCGCGCGGTAGCCGCGGAACGTGGCGGACAGCGCGCGGCTCGGCGAAAGGTCCAGTCTCTTGAGCCGCGGACCGGCCCCCGTCGAGCCGTCGTCGGGCGGGACCCAGAAGCTTGCCGGGCCGCGCAAGGCTTCGGGAGCCTGCGTCTCGGCCGGCGCTTCACCGAGCGCGGCGAGCAGCAGCGGGGCCCGCAGATCTTCCGGCCGATCGATGGCCACGGCGAGCGCGCCACCCGACAAGACCCAGTTGGCGAGGGC
>JALYWZ010000318.1 GCA_030852505.1 Myxococcota bacterium
CGGGACGACCATGCGCACCAGCGCGCCCGCGGGGCTCGCGAGGCCGAGCCGCGCGACGTCGTCGGGGAGCACGGACGACACCTGCACGCCCACGGCGCTGCGGCGGATCCTGCCGTCTTTCAGCAGGCGCGGCAGGATGTCGCGCACCATGTTGATCGGGATCGCGAAGCCGATGCTGTTGGCCTCGGCGCGGATGGCCGTGTTGATGCCCACGACGCGGCCGCCGGTGTCGAGCAGCGGTCCGCCGGAGTTACCGGGGTTGATGCTCGCGTCGGTCTGCAAAAACTCGTAGTAGCCGCTCTCGTCCAGGCCCTTCACGTCCTGGTTGGTGCGTCCCTTGGCGGACAGGATGCCGGCCGACACGGTGTGCTGTAACCCAAACGGGTTACCGATCGCGACCACCCAGTCGCCGACGCGGACGCCGTCCGAATCGCCGAGCGGCAGCGCGGCGAGCTCCTTGGCCTCCACGCGCAGCACCGCCACGTCGGTGTGCGGATCCCGGCCCACGACCGTCGCGCTCATCTCTCGCGTGCGCCCGAAGATCACGCGGATTTCGCTGGCGTTCTCGATCACGTGGTTGTTCGTCAGGATCAGCCCGTTGGGATCGTAGACGAACGCGCTGCCGAGCCCCTCGCCCACCACGCGGCGACCCGTGAGCACGCGTTGTTCCTGGAGGGTCTTCACGAACACCACGGCGGGGTCGGCTTTGGCGGCCAGATCCGCGAAGCTCGTCGGTGCAGCGGCGCCCGGCGCGGGCGGCACGACGGGCGGAGCAGCGATCGGCGGCGGGACACTCAAGGCCACGGCGCCCGACGGCAAGCCCGTCGGGTTGGGACGCGAGCCGCCGAGCAATCGTTTGTCGCAGGCGGTCCCGGCCGCGGCGGCCAGCGCCAGCAGCGCGCCGCGCCTAGAGAGCGAGCTGCCGGATCGAGGGTCGTCGTCGGGCATCAGCGAGACTTCGCGACTTCGACGTAGCGCATGCGCAGGTCGTAGAGCGCTTGGGACAGTGTGCGCTCCTCTTCCCCGGTCAGGTTGCCGCGTGTCTTGTCCTGTAACATCGCGATCAGATCGATGCTCTGGCGCGCCATCGGCAGGTCGACCGAGGTCGCGCCGCTGGCGGGATCCGGTGCGTCACCGAGGTGCAGGAGCGCGGAATGACTGAGCGACAGCACGAGCGTCGTGAAGTCGATCGCCGGTAGATCCGGGCCGCCCGTCGCTCGCGCCGTCTCGTAAGCGGACTCGCCGGGATCCAGCGGTCCGTCGTCGTCCCGCGCGCCCCCGTTCACTCAGCCCTCCCAGCCTTCTTCGTCGGAGTCCTTCTTCTTCTCGGCGCCGGCCTCGGCCTCGCCCTCGCCGCCGTCGGACTTCTCGGCCTTCTCGCCGTCGTCTGCATCCTCGTCGTCGTCGTCGTCATCATCGTCGTCGTCCTCGTCGTCCTCGTCGAGGTCGTCGTCTTCCGCTTCGGCGGCAGCGGGCGCCGCAGCCTTGGCGGGAGCCACGGAGGCGGGACGCGCGGCGCTCACCGCGCGAACGACGGGCTTGATGTCGTCGTCGTCGTCGTCATCGTCGAGATCTTCGATCGGCGTCGGCGCGACGATCATGGGGCGGGCAGCGGCGGGACGCACGATCACGCTGTTCTCGGCGCGCTCGGCTTCGGTCTGCAGCGCGGGCTGCTTGAGCTCGACGTCGGCGGCGTTCGCCGACACGTCGGGCAAGGAAGCGATGTGCTTCTCGATCTCGGCCTCGTTGAGCTCGCCGCGGCGGCTCAAACGTTCGCGGACACGGACGTCGTACTTGAAAGACTCGGGCAACGGCATCGCTTCATTCCTCGGGCTGTTCGTTCGCGCTTTCGGGGGCGCTGGGCTCCCCGGACTTACGGGGGTCCTGTTCGTAGCGCTTGGACCCGCCTCTAAGCAAGCGAGCAGCTGGGATCAGCGGCCCATCGGCCGGTTCCGGGGCTTCCAGCGCCGCCTCGGCGCGGCCCAGCTCTTCGGCAGTCGCCGGCCGAACCTCGAGCAGCTCCAGGTGAAAAGTCACCGATTGTCCCGCCAGAGGGTGATTGGTGTCCGCGATCACGGCGTCCGGGTGCACGTCGAGCACGCGCAGCACCAGCACCTTGCCGTCCTCGGATTCGACGTCGAAGCGGTCGCCGGCCTGGACGTCGTCCGGGAATTCGTCGCGCGCGACCTCGATCACGGCCTCCTCGTTGCGCTTGCCGAAGGCTTCTTCGGGGGGCAGGCGCGCGATCAGCCGCTCACCCGCGCGGTGGCCGTCGAGCGCGGCCTCGAGCGACGCGAGCAGCGCGCCGTAGCCGTGCACGTAGCCGAGCTCGGGCTCGAAATCCTCCACGAGCTCGCCGTCCTCGTCGCGCGCCGCGTAGCGAACCCGAACCCACATGCCCGGTCCCACCTGAAAGCCGGTCGTGCCGGGGCCGCGGGATTTCTTGTGTTTCGTCATGCAAAATTTCTCTGGAGCGTCAGGCCGTGAACGCATCCGGCCCCGCGATGCGACCGAGCACGGCGCTCGCGGCGACCACGGCCGGGCTCGCCAAATACACCCGCCCGGGCCCGCTGCGCCCGGGATAGTTGCGGTTCGCCGCGCTGACGGTGACGGTTTCGGCCCGGCTGGATGCGCCCGGGCCTGCACCGATACAGGCGCCGCAGCCCGGGTCGAGGAGCTCGGCGCCGGCGCGCGTCAGGATGTCCACGTAACCCCGGCTCTCGGCGTAGCGGCGCACCGCGCTCGAACCGAACTGGATGTAGAGCGAGACGCCGGGCGCCACCGACAGCCCACGCTCGAGCGCCTGCCCCAGCACGCGCGCGTACGCGTCGAGATCGCTTGGCTTACTCCCGGTGCACGAGCCGCCATACGCGATGTCGATGGCGACGGGGCCGCCGTGCGCGCGTTCGAGCTCGCGCAACGGGACGCTGTTCTTCGGATCCGAGGGCAGCGCGATCATCGGTTCTACGTGGTCCAGCGCGAGCGACAGCTCCGCCGCGTAGCGTGCACCCGCGTCCGCCGTGACGCGCCGGGCCCAGAGCTCGCGGGCATCGACGCCGCGGCTCTCCGACAGCTCGCGGCACGCGCGCTCGTCGAGCTCCACGATCGCGGTCACGGCGCCGCCTTCGACGGCCATGTTGGCGAGCGTCGCGCGCTCGTCGAGCGTCAGCGCCGAGAGCCCTGCCCCGCCGATCTCGAGCACGCGCCCCGCAAACACGCCGCGCTTGACGTCGTCCTGCGCGAGCAGCGTGAGCCAGACGTCCTTGGCGAACACCCCGGGAGCGAGCGCGCCGGACAGCTCGAGCCGCACCGACTCGGGCGCGCTGATCCGAAAATCCCCACTCACGAGGCCCGCAGCCATGTCGGTGCTGCCCACGCCGAACGCGAGGCAGCCGACCGCGCCCGCCATGCACGTGTGCGAGTCCGTGCCCACGATCACCTCGCCGGGACGCGCGAAGCGCTCGAGCACGAGGTTGTGACAGATCCCGGTATCCGAGCGGCGCTCGTGCCCGAACGAGCGCAGGCCGTGGCGCGCGGCGAACGCGGCTTGAACCGCCGCGAGCTCGTTCGCCTGATCGAGCAAGCCGAGCCGCCGCTGGCCTTCGGGCATCACGCGATCGAGGAGCGCCAGGTGATCGCGAAATACCAGGATCGACTCGGGCTCGAACAGCGGCTGCTCGTCACCGAACGCCGTCCGCAGCTCCGCGTCGACCATGGCCGTCGTGTAGTCGTGACTGAAACGCAGATCGGCGCGCACGAACAACGCGTCTCCCGGAGCAATCCCGGGATTGTCGGCGTCGGAGTGCGCGACCAGGATTTTCTCGACCAGGTTCAACGGACGCGCTTCGCGCCGAGGCCGCAGGTAGGCAGCGTGCCCTGAGCGTCGCGCCCGCGCATACGCCCCGAGCCCGCCCGCGAACAACACCTCGCGGCTCAGCGGATCGAGCTCGCGTGTGAGCTCGTCGCGCGCGATGCGCTCCCCGCGGGCGATCCGCTCGAGCAAGCCGAAATCGGTGCTCGTGTAGAGGCCGAGGTTGTGGCAATTCTGGCGGTAAATCTTGGCGAAGCTCCGCGCCACGACCAGCCGAATGCCCGCGGCGCGCTGCGCGAACGGCGCGGTCTCGCGCGAGCTGCCAGAGCCCAGCCGCTCTCCGCCGACCAGCACCGAGAAGCGCCCTCGTGCGACGGCCCCCGTCTCGACAACCAACCCCCGAAAACCGACCAAACAGTACTGCCCGAGCCGCTCATCGTAGAAGTAGCAGGCCCAGGCCGGACACATCTCGTCGGTCGAGACGTCGTCGGCGAGCTCCACGTCGGTCGCGCACGGCTCACCCGTGAGCTGACTCCGGAGCGCGTCCGGATCGCGCGTCAGGTACAGCGCGCGTCCGAATTCGAGCTCGGTCAAGCCGGGCGCTCCCCGCCGGACGCGAGCGCGAGCGCGAGCACGATCGCGACGGCGAGCCGCTGAGAAATCTCGAGGGAAAGCACGCCGCCGAAGCATACTGGCCCCGGATCGGTTTGTCCGCGGACGCTGCACTGCCGTGCCACGCTCAGCGCCGTCCACCTTCGTAGCTGGACGAACTCTAACTCTCGCGCGGACGAGCGATTCGTTGGCCCGTCGTTCATTGAACGGGTGGCTCAAGGTGTGCCACTCGCATGGCCGGTCCCCTCGTTTTTGGGCGTTTCCAGCTCGTGCGATCCGGCACGTCCGTTGCTTGGTGCGAACGCGATGCGACATTCCTTCGCGCGCCCGGATCCCCTCCTCCTGCTGATCCTGAGCACTCTCGGCGCGGCCGGCGCGTGTGGAGGCGAGTCGCGTTCCGGTGAAACGCCGGGAGAAGGGGTGACGACCGGGGGGGTGGGCGGAGACACCGCGGCAGGCGGAGACACTGCGGCCGGCGGAGACACTGCGGCCGGCGGAATGCATCCCGTAACGGAAGGGGTCGCCGGGTGCTCCAACCCGTCGTACCCGTTCGGCGAAGACTCCGGGCTCGTCGGCTGTAACGGCTTCTATCACCGCGCGGATGCCGGCAAGTGTCCGCCACCGTCGACGCCAGCGCCGAGCCGGCCCGGCGCGCCATCGGGCGTCACGCCGCCGTTGTGCTCGACGGACGCGGATTGCGCGCACTTGAGCAACGGCCGTTGCTACGCGCAAGGACCGATCACACCGTCGTGCATTTCGAGCTGCGAGACGGATCAGGACTGCAAATCGGGTGAGCTCTGCTTGTGCGGAACGAACGTGAACCGGTGCGTGCCGTCGAACTGCCGAACGGACGCGGATTGCGGGAAGGGGCTACTTTGCACGTCTTACTGGGTGTCCGTGTCGGTCTGCGACAGCTCGCCGGGGTTTGCGTGCCAGGTAGAAGGAGACGGGTGCACGAGCACCTGCCCCGAGGGGCAGTCGTGTCGGATTCGAATGGAAGGGGACACGATCACTCGCGAGTGCGTCTCGCAGTCTGGCACCGGGGGCACTTGCGGCCGCCCCTTTCTCGTCTGGGGCTCGGAGCGGCTGGCAGCGGGCCTGCGCCGTGATGACTGGTGCCGCTCGATCGATGAGCAGACCGTCGGGCTCGAAGAGCTCACCCGGTCGGAACGAGGCGCCCTCGCCGCGTACTGGGAGCAAGCGGCGCTGATGGAGCACGCTTCCATCGCGGCGTTCGCGCGCTTCACACTCGAGCTCTTGGCGCTCGGCGCCCCTGCGCAGTTGATCGAACAGGCCTCCGCCGCGATGTCGGACGAGCAGCGCCACGCGACGACCTGCTTCACCCTCGCGAGCAGGCTCGCCGGACGGCAGATTGGAGCCGGGCCGCTACCGATTGATGGCTGCCTCGCGAACGTCGAGCTCACGGAGGTCACCGTGACGGCGTTCCTCGAAGGCTGCATCGGCGAGACCCTGGCCGCGGTGGAGGCGCGCGAGCTCGCGCAGGCGGTGGAAGACCCGGTGTTGCGTCGGACGCTCGCCGGCATCGCCGATGATGAAGCGCGCCACGCCTTGCTGGCGTGGTCGTTCTTGCGTTGGGCGTTGGGCCAGGGCGGTCCTGCGCTCGCGGCTCGGATCCGCGGCACGCTG
>JALYWZ010001063.1 GCA_030852505.1 Myxococcota bacterium
GGATGGCTCGGGCATGGCGTTGGTCCACTCCAAAGCGGAGACCACGACCAGCTGGGCATCGGCGCGGCGCGCGGCCTCGGCGCCCGCGTTGATCGCTGGCAGCGAACGGTCCGACAGATCGGTCGCGGCAACCACGACGCCCGCCTCGGGGGAAGGCCGCGCGACGAGGACCGAGCAGTGCGCGTGCCGCGCGACCCGCTCGGCGACGCTGCCGAGGAACACCCGCGACAACCCGGTGCGGTTGTGGCTGCCCGCGACGATGAAAGTTGCGCCCCAGGTCTCGGCGCGACGCACGATTTGCGCGTACGCGGAGCCGCGCTCGATGAAGATCTCGGACAGCTCGAGCCCGAGCTTGTCGCGCGCGTGCGCCTCGAGGTTCTTGCGTGCTCGTTCTTCTTCAGCCGTGGACTCCGCGCTCGCCTCGGGAACGCGGCCCGGAAACAGCAGCGAAAGGTCGTATTCGGCCGGCAGCACGTGGCACGCGGCCAAGGCGGCTCCCGTTCCGTGCGCCAATTCGCGCGCCTGACGTAGGGCCTCGAGCGAGGCATCACCGAAATCGAGCGCGACCAGGACCTTGGGTGCGGAAGCCATTGTCCCCTTATGCAGCAATTCGTGTGCCGCCGGCTAGGACAACCAGCGCTCGAACGCTCGCTGGACGAGCACCAGCTCGCCCGTATGGCGCCGCAGCCATAGGTGCTTTTCGCCCTGAACGCACAGCGGGCCCATGATCGAGCAGGTGTGGTGAACGCAGAGCTCCGCTCCGGGGTCGAGCGAATGCAGGCGGCGTAGCTCGCGAGCGTGGTCCGCCGGGAGCGAGGTCTCGAAGTACGAGTGCAGCTCGCAGTGCAAGCGGTAGTCGAGATCCGCCGCTTCTTCCGGCACACGCTCGAGCTCGTCGCGCAAACACAGGACCACGCCGTCCTGTTCGCCGAGCACCAGCCGCGCTGCGACGAGCCCGGGTGTGTCGGTCACGTAAACGATCACGGGCGAAGGCTCGAAGCCCGACGTCAGCAACATCGCCTCTCGCTGCGCCAGCAGCTCGGGCCCTCGCGAGCGCAGCCAGCCCGCCAGGTGTCCCGCGAGGATGCGGCACTGCTGCTCTTGATCGGGCGAAAGTGAGCTCCGCGACGGGACGCGAGAGCGACCGCGCAGGACCCGGATCCGTTCACCGAGCGCGCGCGCCCATTCGGCCTTGCTTTGCATGGTGACGCCCTTCCCTGTTGTCACCGCACGCCTCCCCGGCGCCGGCGTCCTCGAAGTTTGCCCGAACCAGCGCGCTTTGCCAGCACGCCTCGGACGATCAATGACAGCCCGAAGACGCGCTGGTCATCGCCTGGGCGCGTGCCATGCTGCGCACGCCTTGCTCGCAGCAACACCCCCGGGAGTGACAGCAGAAGCTACCGCCGCCGCGGCCGTCGCGGTCGGTCCGACGCGCAGCGCCTGGCTCGCGCCGACCTACGATTTCCTCGCCAGCGACGCGTTCGAGCCGAGCTCGCGGCACGGGTTCGGGGGGCGCGGCTCCTACGAGTTTCACGTCACGCCGCGGTTCAACATCGGCCTCGCGCTCGCGTACCGGCTCTACCCGGGTGACGCATCGACTCAGCAGGTCGGCTACGGCGCCGTCTTGAAGCACTTCTTCAGCTCGCGCTGGAGCCTGAACCAAGGCGTTTATCCGTTTCTGGACTACGGGTTGCTGCTCCAGCAGTCGTTCGTCGAAGGTCGCGAGGGCAGCGCGGTGTCTCACGATACGCGGCTCGGGGGTGGCCTGTTGTGGCGACTGCCGTCGATCGCGCTGTTCGCCGATTTCGCTGCTCACTACAGCCGGCTCAGCTTCTTCGATCGAAAATCGACCTGGATCCCGTACCTCGAGGCGGGCGCCGGCTGCGTGTTCGCGTTTTGAACATTCGTACTTCCGATAAATCGCGCGCGGCGTGAGTTAAGGATCTTACCGAGGGCAGTTGCGCGGGCCTCGCAGCGGCGTTCGCGGAGGCTCGTGTTAGGCTGCGTCCCGGTAAGCCAATGACGTTCCGTTCTCTGTTCTCGACCGCCCTGGTTCTCGTACCCGCCGTTTTTTCCTCGGGCTTTGGCTGCTCTTCTTCGGATGAATCCGGCGGCAGCGGTGGCGCGCCGACAGCGACGGGCGGCGCGGCTCCGAGCAGCGGTGGCGCGCCGACGTCGACGGG
>JALYWZ010001064.1 GCA_030852505.1 Myxococcota bacterium
GGGTGGTGGCGTCGCCGGGCAAGCGAGCGGCGGAGGCGGAGGTGAAGGCCCGGGCGAAGCTCCATTCGCGGCTGGGACGTGCGAGGAGCTCCCGGCGCCGAGCGACTACGGCGCGCCAGGGCCCTTCGCCGATGCGAAGATGTTCAGCGGGGCCGGCCCCAGAGGCGACTACACGCTGTTTCGCCCCGACGCGTCGCTCGGGATGGGCGGCTTCAAACATCCCATCGTCACCTGGGGGAACGGTATCGCTACCACGCCGGACGTGTACGCGAAGACGCTGACGTTCATCGCCACGCACGGGTTCGTGATCATCGCGTGCAACGCCACGCAAGCAGAGCGCGCGTGTGTCTCGGCGGGCCTCGACTGGTTGATTTCCCAGAATGGATCGGGCCCACTAGCAGGAAAGCTCGACGTGTCTCGCGAGCTCGCCGTCGGTTACTCCTGGGGTGGCGGCGCCGTGATCGACGCGTCCGACCGCCCCAACATCAAGGCAACCGTGTCACTCCACGGCATGCCCCCGCGCGAGACCAACGCCTTCGAGGCGATGCACGCACCGCTGTTGCTGTTCACCTCGACGGGCGACACCTTCGTGTCCGCTTCCGGATACGTCACCCCGAACTACGAGCAATCCACGGTGCAAACCTTCTACGCCACGCTCGACGACCCTACGGCGGGGCACCTCTACGTGGCGGACGAAGGCGCCGCGGTGTGCCTTGGAGCAGCCCTCGGCCTCGGCACCTGCGGCGACGCTCGGGCGGAGCGCGCCCCAACCGTCGCCTGGCTCCGCTACTGGGCGTGCAACGATCAAAACGCCAAAGAGTTCTTCTTTGATGACGATTGCGTGCTCTGCCGGAGCCCCTGGACGGCTCCACGGCGAAAGGCCTGGGAATAGTGCCGCTCCCAAGCAATGCAGTGAAAAGGTGGCGACAGCGCCGCGACTCACCTGCAAGCCTGTGCGGCTGAATCTGGAGTTGGGCAGACCTGGTAGCGTTGCGCTCGGTCGGGCACTTGAGGTCGTGCGAAGTCGGAGGCGGGCTTTGTCCTAAGGGCCCGCGAATGCGGAAGTCATCCGATCGGTATGATGAGCGGCGTCGCGGCCTGACGACGTAGCTCCAATCGCCTTGGAGGCAGTGCCTTTTGTGCTTTTCTCGTTGACAGCTTTTTCGGCGACCGCTGCCTCTGAGCGCTGGTTCATGCGCAATTGCCAATTGCGGCGCCGACGTCACGCACCGTCGGCGTTTTGGCGAGAAATCGACTCACGAAGCGTTCGCAGCGCTGATCGCCCCGCTAAGTGCCGCTCTGAGAGCCCGAAATCGTGGGTGTATAGGAGATACCATGCTCACGCAGCTGCTCGCGCCTGCGCGTCCTCAGGGCTCGCTCGCTGGTCGCGTCCGGCGACGACCCGAGCGTCTGCACGCACCGGGCTGTCCCGTGGAACGCCTGCTGGCACTCGACACGGAGCTCGCGCGTCGCGCTGGCGAGGGCGGGCGATTGCGGTTCGAGATGGGGCGCGGTCTCGACTTTCTGGAGCGCAGTAGCGGGCATCACGCGCTCGGGTTTTCGTCGATCGAGGCGTACGCGCTCGAGCGCTGCGAGCGGTCGGCGAGTTGGACGCAGAAGGCGCGCGGCTTGGCGCGGCGGCTCGAGGGGCTTCCGGATCTCGCTGAGGCACTGATTTCTGGCTCGCTCAGCTGGAGCATGGCGGCGGTGCTGGCGACGGTCGCGTCTCCGGACGACGCAGATTTCTGGCTCGCCGAGGCTTCGCGCCGGACCGTGCGGGAGATGAAGGCGCTCGTGCTCGAGAAGCGGGGTGTGGCGGAAGAAGGTGAATCCGAAGCCGAAGCCGAGCTGCGCACGCTGACACTCACAGTGCCGCGCGAGGACGCCTGGTGCTTCGAGCAAGCAAAGTTGCTGGGGCGACACCTGGGGGAGCGGACGAACGCCGACTTCGTGCTGGGCCTGGTCGCCGAGTCGACCAGCACGTTGTGTGGCGAGCTGCCGAGCAGCGCGATCGAGGTCGCCGACGACGAGGCGATGAGCCCGCAGCGCGCCTGGGAGCGCGAGCTCGCGCGCATGCGGGGCGAAGCGGAAGTGCGCTGCGAATCGCATTTCCGTCGCAGCCCCGAACCACGTGCGCGCGTCGAGCCGTTGCTCTGGCCCGAGCAGCCGGAGGCCGTCGAT
>JALYWZ010000319.1 GCA_030852505.1 Myxococcota bacterium
TGGCGATCGCCGCGCGGCGCTCGAGCGCGTCCGCCAGCGTTGCCCAGTCCTTGGAGCGCTCGGCGTGCTTCTCGAGCGAGTCCAGGATCTCGACGCGATCGGGATCGATCTCGAGGATCTGTCGGTAAAGGCCGATCGCGTCCTGCGGCTTGTTCAGGCGCTCTTGCGCGAGCTGCGCCATCTCTCGCATCAAGGTCAGCCGCTCAGAGCCCTGCTTGTCGGCGAGCTCGGACGCGTACAGCTCGTACAGCTGGTTCCAGGCGCGGCGCTTCCGGTACAGCTCGTCGAGCCGCCGCCTGGCTTCTTCGTCCGACGGCGCCACCTTGAGCAGCTTCTCGAAGGCCTCGGTCGCGTTCTGCGCGTTCGAGAACTGCTCGAGCCAGCGCCGGCCCGCGGCGCGGTAGAGCTCCCGCTTCTCCTCCACGTCGGGCGTCACCTCGGCCAGCTTCAGCTGGTGGGTGATGAGGTCGCGGTGACGGCCGAGCCGCTCGTAGAGCTGCACGATCTCCCGCAGCTCTTCCAGGTCGTGCTCGTCGATCTTGTCGTCGAGCTGGACGATCTGACTCAGCACCGAGAGCAACGCGGCGTCGCTCTTCTGGTACTGGCGGTACACGGTCGCCACCTCGCGCAGGATGCCGAGCCGCGTCTGGTACTGATCGAGCGGCGTGCGCTCGAGCTGCACGCGCAAGAGCTCGACCAGCGCGTTGTAGCCCTGGGTCTGCTTGTACAGCGTCTTCAGGCGCTCACGCGCCTCGTCGTGATCGGGATCCTGACGCAGGACGGACTTGTATTGTTCGATCGCCTTCTGCGCGTTTTCCTGACCTTCGGCGAGCCGCGCGATCTCCTGGGCGATCCTGGCCTTGTCCTTCGTGCCGTCTCGCAACGCGCGCTGGGCGGCCTGGAGCACGTCCATCAGCCGCGCTTCGTCGCCGAGCGAGGCGCAGTACTCGCGGTAGAAGCCGAGCATCACCTCGTTGGTCGGCTCGACCTTGCGCACGCGCTCGAACCAGGGCTCGGCGTCCTGCGGGCGCTCGAGCTTCTTCCAGTAGAGCATCGCGATCTGGAGCATGTCGCCCAGGCGCTCGCTCTCGTGCATTTCCTTCGACTTGAGCTCGCGCTCGTACAGCCCCACGAGCTCCGCCCAGCGGTTCTCGGCGCCGTAGAACTCGGAGAGGAAGCTCGTCGCCTCGGCGTAGCCGGGCTCGTCGCGCAGCACGCGGTCGTAAGCGCGCGCTGCGCGCTCCTTGTCGTCGAGGTGCTGGGCGTAGACGCGCGCGAGACGCGTGCCCGCCGCGACGCGTTCGCGCGGCTGCTCGCTCTGATCCGCGAGGCGCTCGAGCACGCGCGCGAGCTCTTCCCAGCGCGCAGAGCGGCGATACAGGTGCTCGAGCAAGCGGCTGGCGCGGGCGTTGGTGGCGTCGAGGCGCACGGCTTGCTCGACGCGATCGATGGCCTGCTCCAGGTTGATGCCGCTGCCGCCGTAGCGGACCTCCATCTCGGAGGCGCGCATCAACATCGAGCTCTTGTAGATGTCGTCGCTCGCCTCTTCGGCCTCGGCCAGATAGCTCTTCACGAGCTCCTGGTAGCGACCGCGCCGGCCCTCGCTCTCCTGAATCGCCGATTGCGCGCCGGCCTCGTTGGGCCGGAGCTCGAGCAGCCGCAGGTAGAGGATTGCCGCCCCCTCGTCGTCGTACAGCTCTTCGGCGAGCACGCGAGCTTGAGCCGCGACCAGGTCCGCCTCGTGCGGCGTCTGCTCGGCTACCTTGACCGAGACCTCGAGCAAGCGGGCGACGGCGTGCCATTCACCGCGCCGCGCGTGCTCCTCGCGCGCCGCATCGAGCAGCCGCACGAGATCTTCTCGCGAGAGGTCACCGCCGTCGGTCGTGATTTCTGAAGTCAGCGTCGCCCACGCTTGCTCTGCGTCCGGTTCGACCTGAAGTTTTCCGAGCGCCCTGCGGATCTCTTGGGAATGCATTCCTCACCCGTCGACTCGGGTCATGCGCCCGCGTGCGAAACAGCCCGTGCGCGAGCGGCACGGAAGCGCGAGGTTACGCCGCGGGCTCAGCCGTTACAAGCAGGTAAGCCGCGGATTTTCATGGGGTTCGCGTGCGTGTCTTCTGCGCTCGTTCTCGTTCCCGCTGACGCGCGCGTTCGAGCTCGAGCCAGCGGCGCTGGTTCGCGAGGGCCAGACGATCGGCGCCCAGGCGCGCGGCGTGGTCGAGCGCTCGGGAAGCTTCGGCGAAACGGCCGAGTCGGACAAGAGCCCACGACCTCCCTAGGTGTGCGTCGGCAAACGCAGGGTGCACGGCGAGCAGCGCGTCGTACTCGCGGAGGACCGCCCGCGGATCGTCACGAAGCAGCGCCAGCGTCGCGAGCCCGACGCGATTGTCGGTTTCACGCGGCTCGGACGCTAGGCCAGCCTGGTAGGCGCGCTCGGCGCCCTCGAGATCGCCGAGCCGAGCGCGCACCAACCCGAGCGCGTGCCAGGTGCGCGCGTCCTTCGGATCACGGCGAGCCGCTTCCGCGAGACGCGGCTCGGCCAGCTCCACCTCGCCCCAAGCCGCCGCGCGCATTCCTCCGGTTCGTGGGCCGGCCGGATCGTTCGGTGCGAGCTCGGCAGCTCGATCGTAGAGCGCCAGTGCCTCCTCGTAGCGGTGGGTGAGCTCGAGCGCATGACCGAGCTCGAGCGCAGGCACCGCGCTTCGGGGCCCGAGTTGCTGCTCGAGCGCTGCGGCGTGGCGCTCGGCGCGACCGAGATCGCCGAGCGCGCCCGAGAGCCGCACCGCGAGTCGCCGTTCGAGCTCCGCCTTCGGCTGTTTCGCGAGGTGCTGCTCGAGCAGCTCGAGCGCCTCACGATTCTGCCCGGTATCTGCGAGCAGCATCGCTTCGCGGGCGCGTTGCCCGGGTTGTGGGGTGCACGCCCACAGGCCGATCGCCAATCCGAGCGCAAAGCGGGATGCGCGGGATGCGCTCGTGCGTTTTGAGCGGTGCAAAGCGCTGGCTCCTAGCCGGGCAAGGCTCATGCTTGCCAAAACGCTGCTCCCCGCGCTACGAAAATTCGATGAACGCCGCCGAAGTTCGCGTGATCGCCGTGCTCGGGGCAGGGCAGATGGGGGCCGGGATCGCGCAGGTCGCCGCGGCGCAGGGCTTCCGGGTGACGCTGTCGGACGTCAGCGTGGAGCGAGCCCGTGCGGGGCGCGACAAGATCTTGAAGAGCCTCGATCGCCTGGTGGAGAAGGGCAAGGTCGGGCGCGAGGTCCGCGACACCGTCGCCCAAAACATCGAGCCGCTCGGGTTCGACGAGGCCGTCGGCCCGGCCGACCTCGTGATCGAGGCCGCTCCCGAAAACCTGGCGCTCAAGCTCGACCTCTTCGGCCGCGCCGAGGCGCTCGCCAAACCCGAGGCCGTGTTCGCTTCCAACACCTCCAGCATTTCGATCACGCGCCTGGCCGCGCACACGAAGCGCGCCGAACGCTTCTTCGGCATGCATTTCTTCAACCCGGTCCCGTTGATGAAGCTGGTCGAGCTGGTTCGCGGCGTCGCCACCTCGACCGAGACGATGGAGCTCGGTCGCGCCCTGGCCACGCGCCTCGACAAGCTGGTGATCGCGAGCGAAGACCGGCCCGGCTTCCTGGTCAACCGCATGCTGCTGCCGCTCCTGAACGAGGCTTGTTTTGCCCTGCAAGAAGGCGTGGGCAGCGCCGAAGACATCGATCAGGGTGCCCGCCTCGGGCTCAACCACCCGATGGGCCCGCTCGAGCTCGCCGACTTCGTGGGCCTCGACACCGTGCTCGCGATCGCCGACGTGCTCCAGCGCGAGTTCGGCGACGACAAGTATCGCCCGGCCATGTTGCTCAAAAACCTGGTCGCTGCGGGCTTTCTCGGAAAGAAGACGGGCCGCGGCTTCTATCGCTACGACGCGCAGGGCCAGCGCATCGTCCCGGGGGCCGGCTCTTGACCGAGCTCGTGCTGGCCAGGGAAGACGCCGGCGTCGCCACACTCACGCTCGACCGGCCCGATCGCCTGAACGCGCTCGATGCGGCACTCCTCTCACGGCTGACCGAGCGCGTCGCCGAGCTCGAGGCGCGCCCCATCGAGTCGCGACCGCGCGTCGTCATCATCACCGGCCAGGGTGAAAAGGCGTTCGTGGCCGGAGCCGACATCTCCTCGATGGCGGGCCTGGGTGCGAGCGAGGCGCGTCGCTTCAGCGAGCTCGGCCAGCGGCTCGGTCGCGCCCTGGACGAGGCGAGCTTCGCCGTGATCGCCGCGGTCAACGGCTTCGCGCTCGGTGGCGGTTGCGAGCTCGCTCTGTGCGCCGATCTGATCTTCGCCTCCGAGCGCGCGCGCTTCGGTCAGCCCGAGATCAACCTGGGTCTCATCCCCGGCTTCGGCGGCACGTTGCGGCTCGCCCGCCGCACCGGGCCTGGCTGGGCCAACCGGCTGATCCTCACCGGGGAGCCGATCGACGCGGCCAAAGCGCTGGAAATCGGCCTCTGCGACGCGGTCTTTCCGGCGGCCGAGCTGCTCGCGAGGACAGAGGAGCTCGCGCGCAAGATCGCGGACAAACCCCCGCTCGCGATCGCGGCGGCGCGCCGCTGCTTGCTCCGAGCCCGCACGACCGACCCCACCACCGCCACCGATTTCGAGAGCGGCGAGTTCGCGAACCTGTTCGCGAGCGCCGACGGCCAGGAGGGCATGCGGGCATTTCTCGAGAAGAGAGCGGCAGTCTTTCGTGGGAACTGAGCGCTTCTTCGAGACGGCGCGGGCCGGGCTCGTCCTGTCTTGTGTGCTCGCGCTCCCCGGTTGCAAGGGCTGCCGCTCCGACAAGCCCTACACGCCGTTCGGCGTCACCTCGGCGTTGCCGAGCGCAGAGCCGAGCGCCGTGCCCCTACCTTCGGCGAGCGCCGCGCCCGAAGCGCCCTTTCCGATCAAGAAGTCCCTCCCCGCCGAAAAGTCGGCGACCCACGTGCAGCTCGGGGAGCGCGGCTTCGATAGCCCCGAAGGGCGCGTGTTCGAGCAGCTGCTCGCCGCCGACCTCGACGCTGACGGCCAGGACGAGCTGCTCGCCTTCACCCTGCCCAAGGCCGGCGCCCCCGATGATGCAGCGCCCGGCGAGCTCTACCTTTATCGCCAGCAGGATCCGCCCGCGAAACTCCTGGAATTTCCGAGCTTTCTGCCGAGCGGGCCGACCTGCAGCACCACCAGCACGCTCACGCAAGACAGCCCGCGCACGGTCGAGGTCGATCTGCGCGTCAGCTGCAAGGCGCAGCTCGTCGCCCGCGCGCCGACCCGAGCCGTGGTGCTGCTCGAGCCGCTCGCGCCGCGCCCCTTCCAGTTCGGAGTGCGCACGGCCGACCCGGCTCCCGAAGAGACTCTGGTCGTCGACCTGATTTCGCGCGACGCCGACAACGATGGTCGCAACGATCCGGCACTCCGCTTCGGCGTCGGCGGCGGCACGGTCGAGCCTCCGATCACCATCCAGTTCGACTGGTTCGATCGCGCGGCCGGCGCCTCGCGCGACACGCGACAGCCGAGCCGCGCGCTGGTGGCCGAGCTCGACGGCGATCTGATCCGCGCCCAGCGAAAGAAGAGCGTGCAACGCTCGCTGACCCGCGTCGAGGCGACGCGTCGCACGTTGTTCAGCGCCTGCGACGAGAGCCACACGCCGCGGCTCTTCGACTGGGAGGGGGCGCCCCTGCGCTGCGAGCTCAGCCCCGACGTGCTCGATCGCCTGGCCGCGGTCGAGGTCACGGCGCGCCTCACGCAAGGCGAGGGCCCGGCAGCGATCTCGGCGTTGATGCGCGACGGCTGGTACCTCGGCGCGATGCGCCCGGCCAAGCGCGTCGCACTGATCGCCGAGATCGAGAAGAAGCTGCCGCCGATCCCGGTGACGACGCTGCGCCTGGACGTGAGCCCCAAGATCGCCCCGCGGCCGCACTACTCGCCGCTGCGCTTCCTCGCCGACGGCAGCCTCCAGGTCGTGACCGACACGGGCGGCGTGGCGACACTGGCAGGCAGCGCCGAGCGCGCGGCTTCGGACGCCCCTGCCCTGCCCTGGCC
>JALYWZ010001065.1 GCA_030852505.1 Myxococcota bacterium
GGATCGGGCGGGTGCCCAGGCGAACGAGCTCGACCGCGTTGTCGGAGCCGCCGGGCAGCGAGCCTGCGGCGCCCGCGGCTGCCACGCGATCCGGCTGGCCGAGCACGTCGGCGTGGAGCTTGATCGAGCGCGAGGCGTTCTCCGCGCCCGGGCCGGGCCCGAGATCGAAGATGTTGCGGCCGGTTCCGCCGTCGAGGCCGACGCCCGCCGCGTGCTGCTGGTTCACGGCGTCGCCCACACCCCAGACGAACTCGTCGAGCTGCGTTTGAACCTTGAACAGGTCCACGTCGCGGGATTCTTTGAGGCCGCCGAGCGTGCCGCCGGTGAGGAAGCGGGTCACCTCGGACTTGGCGCCGCTGGCGGAGCTGCTCCACAGCCGCAGCGCGCCGTTGTCGTCGAGGTCGAGCGAGAGCTGGTTGAAATTCGTGCCCTCGACCAGGGTCGCGCCGGCCGCGGAAACCACCGCGCGGCCTTCGCCGTCCTCGATCACGCGCACGTTCACGATCTCGCCCATGTTGCGCAGGAGTTCTTCGCGCTCCTGGAGCAAGTCGCTCGGATCACCGCCGCCGGAGCGGGCGATCATGATCTCTGCCTCGACGCGCGCCAGGTCCTTGGCGCGCTCGTTGACGTTCTTCACGGCGTCCTGAGCCTGCGCGAACATTTCGTTGCGCTGGGTGGCCAGGGCATTGGCGGTGTCGTTGGCGCGCTGCGCGAACGCCTCGGCGCGATCGAGCACGCTGATGCGCGTCGCCGGATCCGAGGGATTGGCGGCGAGCGACGAGAAGGAACCGAACATCTGGTCGAGCGCGTCGGACAGACCCGAGCCCTGGAAATCGTTGAACAGGGCCTCGACCTGGCCCATCTGACGGCTCTGCTCGTTGGCAGATGCGCCGAGGCCGATCGACTCGTAGACCTTGCGCTGCGTGAACAGGTCGGTCGCGCGGCGCATCCCGCCGACCTCGACCGTGCCGAACGCCTGAGTGCCGAGCGCCTTGGTCTGGAGGATCGCCTCGCGCCGGACGTAGCCGGGCGTCGAGGCGTTGGCGATGTTCTGGCCCGTGACCGTGAGCCCGTACGACTGCGCGATCAGCGCGTCGCGAGCAGTGTTGAGAACGTTGCCGAGCCCCATGTCAGCCTCGGATGTTCAGGCGGGCCGGCGCTTGTTGGGGGCGCTCGCTGCCGTAGCCTGCCTGCATCGCACCCGTCGCCAGCTCGATGATGCCGCGCACGCAGTCGCGGGCGTTGACGAGCAGCAACTGATTCATCAGGGCCCGCTCCCGGATCCGCTCGAGCAGCGGCCCGTGCTGCTCTTTGGGCTTACCGAGCGACCCGAGCTGGTTCGCGACCTCGAGCTTCTCCAAGCTCAAGCGGCCGACCGCTTCGTGGTCGAACTTCTTCAACGCCTCGTGCTCGTCCATCAACAGCCGCTCGAGATCCTGGAGCCGGGTGGTCATCACATCGGATTGAACGGAGAGCTGATTCATGGCGATTTCAGAGGTGTTGGAGGGTTCAGGAGTGATCGATCATCTTCTCGGCGACCTTGCGCAGGTCGATCTTGAAGCTGCCGTCCTCGAGCTTCTGCTTCAGGGCTTCGATCTTCGGCGTGTCGGGGCGCTGCTCGCTCTGCGCGAGCTCGCGAGCCCGAGTCGAGATCTGCACGTCCGCGGCCGGCAACGGGCGAGCTGCCTCGACCGCCTGCGTCGCAGGGGTCGCGCTCTGCGCACCACCGACGCGCGTCACCGACATGCGCTGGTAGGCCGCGAAGGCTGGGTTTCCTTGGATGGGTTTCATGTCTCTAGTTTCGGAGATCCTTCGAGCTCGGATCCACCGCGCTCAACCGGTGAACGGTGGCGGGAGAGAAACCTTGAGGAACTTTTTTGGAAAGCTCGGAGCGGGGGCCGGCCCCACAGAGACAACTATCCGACATCATTGCCTTTTTCGGCGCTTTCACCGGGCAATGTTTGTTCGATCATTTTCGCGAGGCCAAGGCCCCCGGAGCCGACGATCGCGTCCGCCATCGCGTCCACGATCATCGAGCCGTACATCGACGTACCCTTGCTGGAGTCGAGCTTCGTGGTCTTTTCCAGCGAGCTCAACATCCGCTTCAGCATCATCGCCTCGAACTGCTTGGCCGCTTGCTGGAGCCGTTCGGCTTGCTGCGGTTGCTGCTTTGCGGCGG
>JALYWZ010001066.1 GCA_030852505.1 Myxococcota bacterium
CCCCCACCCGACGCCGACTCCGACGGTGTGCCCGACGCCGCCGATATCTGCCTCAACCTCCCCGGCGAGCCGTCGAACGATCCGCTGATGAACGGCTGCCCCGAGGCGCCGCTCGACAGCGACGGCGATTCGATCCCCGACGGCTTCGACGCTTGCCCCAGACAGCCGGGCGAGCCCACCGGCGAGCGCCGCACGCACGGCTGCCCAAAATCCGCGCTTCCCGGGCCGCCCCCCATTGTGAAACCCCCCGCGCCGTTGCCGGAACCACCCGCAGCGACGGTCTCCGAACACGCGATCACGATCTCCGAACAGGTGCAGTTCGAGACCGGAACCGCCGTGATCCGGCCCGAGAGCGACGCGATCCTCGACGCGGTCCGGAGCGCGCTGCACGAGCACCCGGAGCTGCGACTGCTCGAGATCCAGGGCCACACCGACGACACCGGCACGCCCGAGTTGAACCAGCGTCTGTCGCAAGAGCGCGCCGCGGCCGTGCGCGCCTGGCTCGTCGAGCACGGTATCGACGCCGCGCGGCTCCGCCCCGTCGGCTACGGCCAGACCCGCCCGCTCGCCGACAACACGACGGAGGCCGGCCGTGCCACGAACCGCCGCGTCGAGTTCCGGATCCTCGAACGGAAGACGGAGCAGCAACCGTGAAGCGCGGCGGACCGCTCTCGGCCGCGGCCCTGCTGCTCGCCTTCGGCGGCAACGGCGTCGTGCACGCCGAAGAGAAGAGCTCGCTCGGCCCCAGCATCCTCAAGGTGCCGATGCTCGAGCGTCACGCCGAGCAGGGCATCCTGACGCCCGTGCCGCTCGACCTCGAGCTCCCAGAAGATCTGCCCGCGCGCCGCGTGCTCGTCCACTACCGGATCCACGGCTCCAAGGAGTGGACGACACTCGAGCTCCTGCGCTACGGCAAGCGCTGGGTCGGCGCGATCCCGTGCCTCGAGATCAGCACGATCACCGGCGACGTCTCGTATTACATCCGCATTCACGACGCCGCCGGCAGCGTGATCGCTTACAGCGCTTCGCGGCACAGCCCCTATCGCGTCACGATCAAGCACGATTCGGAGCTCGCGCGCTCGGCTTCGGCCCCCGCGCGCTGCCCCGATCCCGCCGATTGTCCGCCCGGGTTGTTGGGCTGCCCGAGCGCCACGGTCGAGCGCATCCCGTGTCGCTCCGACTCGGACTGCGAGGGCGGGACGAGCTGCGGCTGGGACGGGTTCTGCGAGCTCGACGAGCGGTCGCACCACTGGCTCGGGCTCGACCTGGAAGCGGGCTTCGGCGTGGTCTCCGAGACCGGAGCCTGCAGCGTTCCGAGCCAGGAGAACGAGGGCTACGCGTGCTATCGCGAGAGCGACGGCGTGACGTACACCGGACGGCCCGTCTACACCAACGAACCGCTCGGGGTAGGGACCACGCCGCTCCGGATCGTGCTCGGCTACGAGCACCTGATCAACGAGAACACGCTGCTCGGTGCGCGCTTCGGCTACGCGTTTTCCGGCGCCGGGCCGAGGCCGCGCGGAGGGGTCGACTTCGTGCCGTTTTCGGGCGAGCTCCGCGCGACGCACGTGTTCGGCACCGACCCGTTCGCAAGCACGGGGCTGCGGCCGTTCGCGCTGGTTGCGGCAGGCTACGCGCAGCACGACATCCAGGTCAGCGTGCATGCGCGGCACGATCTCGGATACGCCGTCGATCAGGGGGGCAACGACTGGGATCAGGACCTCGAGACCTGGCGGCGCGCCGGTGATGCCTACGTCGGCGTCGGCGGCGGGCTATGGTGGCTCACGAGCCAGGGCTTCGGCGTTGCCGGTGAGCTGCGAGCGGTCCAAGCTTTTCCGTACGGAGCTTTCGTCATGACCTGCGATGCCGGGATCCGGGTGGGGTTTTGATGCCGTTGCGTCGTGTGTTGCTGGGGCTCGGGCTGCTCCTGCTCGGCTGCTCCGCAGACTCCGTGGACGAACGCGAGCCGACGCTCGACACGATCGGCGTGTTCGTTGCCCGGAGCGAGCCGGACGGCGGCTACAAGCTGCACCGAGTGCTGTATGCGCTGCGGCTTCAGACCGACGACACGTCGCTGTTCATCACCACCTACTCCGGCAGCGTGCGCACGCTCGACGAGGCTCGCGAGCGGGCGCGCTCGGGCCCCTTGCCAATCGACGTGGACGTAGAGGTCGTGTC
>JALYWZ010000320.1 GCA_030852505.1 Myxococcota bacterium
GCACAAGGGCTGGGTCGGAGAGCTGATCGAGCGGGCGCTCGGCGCTACCGCCGGTGCCAGGCCGGCACCCGATTTTGAGGGCCTCGGCGTCGAGCTCAAGACGCTGCCGGTGGACGCGACGGGACGGCCCTACGAGTCGACGTTCGTGTGCTCGATCCCGCTGTCGGAGATCGGCGAGGTCGAGTGGGAGGCGTCGCGCGTGCGGCGCAAGCTCTCGTCAGTGCTCTGGGTGCCCGTCGAGGGTGAACGCTGGAAGGCTCCCGGCGACCGGCGCGTCGGCAGCCCGCTTCTCTGGTCCCCCAGCGCCGACGAGCTCGGGGCGCTGCGTTTCGATTGGGAGGAGCTTGCTGGGCGGATTGGTCGGGGAGAACTCGAGGATATCACTGCGCACCTCGGGCACGTCCTTCAGATCCGACCGAAGGCGCGGGACTCGCGGGCGCGTCGCAACGGGCTCGACGCGGACGGCGCGCCGACTCTGGCTCTTCCGCGCGGGTTTTACCTTCGCGCCAGCTTTACGCGAGCGATCCTTTTGCGTCACTTTGGCTGAGGGGACCTGAAAAGTGCGCAGCACCGCGGCCGACGTCGGCAGCGGCGCGATCCCGAGGTGCAGGTGATCGTGGTGATCGGCGTTGTAGTCCGGCGTCAACAGCTCGCGGAACAGACCGCGGCGCTTGAGCCGGCAAGCGAGCTGGTTCGGGATCGGCTCGTCCGTGTCGCAGCTCTCCCGCGTGCCGCGCAGGAAGTTGCGCTTCACGGTCTGAGTTCCGGAAGCCGTTCGGACCTCGTGCACGTCGATGGCAAGCCCATAAGCGTGCAGGCTCAGCCGCCCCTTGCGCATGGTGCGGTACACGTAGGCGCCCGAGAAGCGCACGCTCTCGATCCCGAGACCGGAGAAGTCGGGCGCGACTTCGCTGAGAGCGAGCGCCAGCCGGCAATCGAGCACCATCGGGCCGGCGGTGGACCAGAAGCGGACACCGCCGATTGGACCATGGATGACGACCGGCGTGTCGACGCCGCGCTTCGCATCCAGCGGGCGCGCCTGAACCCCGCGCGCCGAAAGGCGGTTCAAGCACTCTTGGCCTCCCGGAAGCGCGAAGTCGGAGGGCAAAGGCGCCCGGAACGGCGTGGTGATCGGATCGCGCTGCGAGCGCGCCAGGGCCTCGGCTCCTGGCTGCATGCGATCGGTTTTCGCCGGAGCTTTACCTTGCTGCCCGGGCGGTGGCGGCGTCACCCACGGTGCAAAGTCGTAGTCGGGGGTCTTCACGCCCCGGCTCTCCCGGGCGCACGCGAACGTGAGCCAGCAGAGCGAGAGCAGCACCAAAATCCGAGACGCTTGCATGCGCCACGAAATCGTGCCGCGCCGCAGGATCCGGCGGCAACTTTTGGGCGGAGCCCGCGCTCAGTCGCGGGGCACGCACTGACCCGAGCCCCGCCCCCGCGGCGAACATTGCCCGACCACGTCTCTACAGCCGAGAGTCTGGCAAGGCAGCAGGCCACACTGCTTTTTCACCCGTTCCAGTTGGTCGAGGTACTGGCTCGTCGCGTCCGAGAGCGGATCGCCGACGGGGACGTTGTTACACTCGCACTCGTTTGGAACCAGGGAGCTGCACGCGGCGCGAGAGTCCGGGTCACACTCCTGCGCTTCGTTAAGTAGCTTTTGGAGCTGGGCGCGCGCCACGACGCAGTCCGCGTCACTGGCTTGCCCGCCGGTGGCAGAGCCGCCGGTGGTTCCACCGGTCGTGCCGCCCGTCGTCCCGCCCGTTGCCGTGCCGCCGGTGGTTCCACCGGTGGTTCCACCGCTGCCGTTCCCGCCGGTTTCACTGCCTCCAGTCGTTCCGCCGCTTTCGGCGCCACCGGTCTCACTGCCGCCGGTCTCCGTGCCGCCACTGGCACCGCCGCTCTCGGTTCCGCCGCTGCCGTTCGCAGCACCGCCGGAGCTCTCGCCGGCAACGCCGCCCTCACTTGCCCCCGCGGCAGGCTCCCCCGGAGCTCCACCGGGTGCAGTGGCGCCGCCATTCCCCGCATCCTGACCGCCGCCCGCGCCCGAACTGGCGACGGCGGCCTTTCCGCCCGTCGGAGAGCCGGGCGTTTCGAGGCTGCCGCCGTCCTCGCCGAGTGACGGTTCGATCGACGAGGCGGTGCCGCCGCGGCTGCCGCCGGGCTTCACGCTCCCGAATAGCTCATTTTCACTGCCGCCTCCGCACGCCGTGTACAAGACCGCGGAGGAGAGCCCCCAAGTAAGCCAACTGCGAAGCATCGTCGTCCTGTGCCCCGCACCCACGCGCGCAGAGCCGCCGGAGTATGCCTCTCCGTTCGGGCAAGGAAAAGGGTATCCGGCTTCAGCCGCGCGCGTAGAAGTCGCGGATCTCGTCCTTCCGCGCGAGTGCGTCCGCGTAGCCGCCGGCGATGATTTCAGCAGCAAAATCGCCGTCGAACAGCAAGTACGACGCCCAGTCGGCTTCCGCCTGCGGTGCAGCGCGCACGGCGCGCTCGATCAGGTATCGAGCCAATGGCTTCAAAGTTTCCGTGCGCAGGTGATGGCGGATGAACTCGCCGGCCATTTCGCCGAGGTCTCGCGACGGCGTGAACACCAGCGTCCGCAGCCGGCGGTACGGCATGCCGCGATTCTTCACCCAGACCCGCTGCACGCGATCCAGATCGGCCGGCGCCAGCGTCTGCTCCAGCACCTCCATCATCTGGTTGAGCCGCTCGAGCACCTGCAGGTCGTAGGTCACCGGATCGAGCAAGAGCGCGTTCAAGAGCTTACCGATCAAGAACACCGGGCTCAGATCCTGGCCCGTCGCCGAGTCGTGGTCCTCGACCTCGGCGACGTCGCTCGCGGAGCGCGCGTGACGCACGGTGACGATGATCAGCCGATCGGCGCCGGCGCGGATCGCGGGCGCGATCGGCGTGTTGAAGCGCAAGCCGCCGTCGCAGTAGTAGTGGTCGCCGACGCGGCGCGTGGGCATGAGCAGGGGAATCGCCGCGGAGGCGAGCACGTGATCGGCGGTGATGCGCTCGATCACCGTGGCCCGCCGCTCGTCGCGCGTGGGCACCACGTTGATGCCCGGGGTGTGCTCGGTGAACATGGTCGTACGCCCGGACGCCACGTGCAGGGCGGCGATCAACAGCGCGATCACGCGGCCGCTGTCGATCACGCGGTGCATGCGATCCCAGTCCACGGTACGGCGCACCAAGATCTCGAGCGCGCGCGTGTCGAGCAGGGAATTGCCGAGCGCAGCGCCGGCCTTCCCCAGCAGGCTCGGCAGCTTCAGGCTGGTCAGCCCGAGCGGTCGCACCCGCGCGTGGTCCTCGAGCTTGAGGGTCTTCCACACCTCGGCGAGCCGCCCGATGCCATGGTCCGGCAGCTCGGCGTTGGCGGCCAGATACGCGGTGTTGATCGCGCCGACCGACGCGCCCGACAGGATCCGGAACAGCGGCGGGCTGCCCGGGCTCGGCTTCAGAGCGTCCACGATGCCGAGCACCACGCCCACCTCGTACGCGCCGCGCATGCCGCCACCCGAGAGGACGAGCCCGGTTTTCGCTTCCTTCGGGGCTAGCGAACGCATGCCGTCCCCTCAGAATTCCTACATAAATCCGTGAGGTCAAGCCCAAAGCTCGAATCGGGCGCGATGCGGGTGGTAAACGGGCTCCGGAGAAAGCCAAGCCGTGAAGCCAGACGAGGCGATCAAGCCACACGAACCCGCGTTCGCGACCGTTCACTTGCCCGCTGCCGGCGGCGCGATCGGTTCGCGCTTCGAAGACTTTCGAGTCGACGAGATCCCGGCGTACGAGCCGAGCGGTGAAGGGGAGCACCTGTACGTGCGCGTCGAGAAGCGCGGGCTCACGACACCCGAGCTGGTGCGTGTGCTCTCGCGTGAGGCGCGCGTCTCCGAGCGCGAGATCGGCTACGCCGGGCTCAAGGATCGTCGCGCCGTCACCAGCCAGTGGTTGTCGTTGCCGCGAACGGCGACCGCTCCCGAGACCTGGAACCTGCCCCCCGACGTGCGCGTGCTCGCGGCTTCGCGTCACGGGAACAAGCTGCGGACCGGTCACCTGCGCGGCAACCGCTTTCGTATCGCCGTGACGTCCGTGCCCGAAGGCGGCGTCGAGCGCGCGCGGCAGATCGTCTCCGAGCTCGAGCGTTCGGGAGTTCCGAACTACTTCGGTGGCCAGCGCTTCGGGCGAGGCGGCGAGAACCTCGGCAAGGCGCTGTCCTGGCTCCGAGGTGGCGGCCGCGCGCGGTTGCCGGCGTTCCTGTACAAGCTGTACCCGAGCGTCGTGCAGTCCGAGGTCTTCAATCGTTACCTGAGCCTGCGCCGCGCCGAGGGCTTCGAGCGCTTGCTCGCGGGCGAGCAGATGCGGCTCTCGGGCTCGGGTGCGGGCTTTGCCGTCGAGGATGTGACGGTGGAGAGCGAGCGCTGGGCACGGCGCGAGATCGTGCCGACCGGCCCGATCATCGGGCCCAAGATGCGTCCGGCGTCCGGGCGCCCGCTCGAGCTCGAGCAACGGGCCGTTGCCGAGCTCGGGCTCGACGCGGAAGCCCTCGAAGTCCTCGGGCGGGCGGTGCCGGGGGCGCGGCGGGATCTGCTGGTGTATCCGGAGGGTATCGAGCTCACCGAGAGCGAGGGCGGGTTCGAGCTTTCTTTCGGTTTGCCATCCGGAAGTTACGCGACAGTCCTGGTCCGGGAATTGACTCGGACCGAGCTCAGCGCGGGCGAGCTACCCGACGCGGATTGAGGGCCTTCGTTCCGTTGCGCGGGAGTGCTATCGAACGGGGCGGATGGCAGCCGAGCGCTTCGAGGTGATCGTGGTCGGCGGCGGGCCGGCGGGGGCCAGCGTCGCGACGGAGCTCGCGCGCAAAGGCCGGCACGTGGTGCTGTGCGAGCGCGAACAGTTCCCGCGCTTCCACATCGGTGAATCGCTCCTGCCGTGCTCGATGCCGCTATTCGAGAGGCTGGGCGTGATGCCCGAGCTCGAGCGTCGCTTCTTGCCGAAGTACGGGGCCGAGTTCGTCACGCTCGACGCCAAGCTCTCGCGTCACTACCCCTTCGCCGAAGGGCTCGTCGAGGGCTCGGCTTCGGCTTTCCAGGTGGACCGCGCCGAGTTCGATCAGGTGTTGCTCGACAACGCCGCGAAGGCCGGCGTCGACGTTCGACAAGGCGCCAACGTGACGCGCTTCGACACCGACACGCGCCGCGCCACCGTGAGCGGCCGCCGCGACAGCGGTGAGCGCTTCGAGCTCGAGGCCGACTTCCTGGTCGACGCGACCGGCCAAAAATCGCTGGTTGCGGGCCGGCTCGGCCTGCGCCGGATGGACACCGCGCTCCGCAACTTCTCGATCTTCTCCCACTACCGGGGCGCCAAGCGTTACTCGGGAAAGCGTGAGGGCGACATCAGCATCGTGCTCGCGCCGCAGGGCTGGTGGTGGGTGATCCCGCTCAAGAACGACCGGACCAGCGTGGGCTACGTGGCACCGGTCAAGGCGCAGCGCGGTCGCAAGCTCGACGAGTCGTTCTTGAAGGACGAGATCGCCGAAAGTGAGTTTCTGCGCGACCGTCTGGAGGGCGCCGAGCGCGTCGCTCCCGTGCGCACGATCTCGGACTGGTCGTATTCGAGCGAGCGCATGGTCGGCGATCGCTGGCTGTTGGTCGGCGACGCGGCGACCTTCATCGATCCGGTCTTCTCGACCGGCGTGTACCTGGGAATGATCGGCGCCTTCCGCGCTGCGGACTCGATTCAGCGCGCCTTCGAGCGCGGGCGCTTCTCGGCCGTAGACTTTGCCGGCTACGAGCGCTGGGTGCAGCGCGGTGTCGGCACTTATCGCAAGTTCGTGCGTGGCTTTTATCAGCCGGAGTTCGTGGAGCTGCTCCTGCAGCCGAGCGATCGGCTCGGGCTCCGCGGCGCAGTGACGTCGCTGCTCGCCGGTCACGGCGTCGATCGCCTCGACGTGGCTTGGCGCGTGGCGCTGTTCCGCGCGCTGGCGCAGCTGAACCGCTTCATGGCGCTCGCTCCGCGCTTGCCGGGCCGCCGCGAGGCCGCCTAGGCG
>JALYWZ010001067.1 GCA_030852505.1 Myxococcota bacterium
GCCCAGGGTGGTTCGAACGGCGGCAGCGGGGGCAGCGTGCGGAGCCCGGGTTGCGGGGTCGCCGATCACCTGAAGAGCGCCACCACGACCATCGACGTCGGTGGCAAGCAGCGCGAGTACACCCTCGACGTGCCCGAGAACTACGATCCGGACACGGCGTACAAGCTGATCTTCGGCTGGCACTGGCGTGGCGGCAAATCGAGCGACGTCGTCAGCGGCCAGATCATCGGCGGCGCGTACTACGGTCTCAAGCAGCGCGCCGAAGGCAGCGCGATCTTCGTCGCGCCGAACGGCATCGACAACGGTTGGGCCAACACCGGCGGGCGCGACATCGAATTCTTGAATGCGATGCTCGAGCTGTTCGAGTCGAAGCTATGCATCGACACGAGCCGGATCTTCTCCACCGGCTTCAGCTACGGCGGCATGATGTCGTTCACCGTCGGCTGTGACGCCCCGGGCGTGTTCCGGGCCATCGCCCCGATGTCGGGTGCGCTGTACAGCGGCTGCAATCGCAACGGCGCCGCCCCCGTGGCCGTCTGGATGGCGCACGGCAACAACGACGAAGTCGTGCCCCTGGCGGACGGCAAGGCCGCGCTCGCGGTATTCCTCGAGAAGAACGGCTGCTCGGATCAGACCATGCCGACCATGCCGAGCCCCTGCGTCTCGTACCAGAGCTGCAGCGACGGCCACCCGGTCACGTACTGCGAGTTCAACGGCGGCCACGGCCCCCAGAACTTCGCGCCCCAGGCGGTCTGGGACTTCTTCAAGCAGTTCTAGTTCTAGAGCGCACCCTCGACGTCGATCGCCGTCGGCGGGAGGCCCTGCGCCTTCCTCCGCCACATCGTCCGATAGAGCGCTTCCAGGTTCTTGGTGTAGCGCGCGCTGTCGAACAGCGGGGACGTCTCCTTTTCGTCGGTGATGCGGGCTTTGAGAGCCGCCAGCGCGATCGGGCTCAGCGCGAGCTCCTTGGCAATGCGCAGGTAATCCTGCTCGTCCTTGGCCACGAGCTCGTCGAGGCCCATGGTCCTGACGATGCTCGCCGCCACGCGCGACACGAACGGCTCACCCGGCAGGGTGACGATCGGCACGCCTGCCCAGAGCGCGTCGCTGGCGGTGGTGTGCGCGTTCACGGGTAACGTGTCCAGCACGATGTCCGCGTTCTGGAGGCGCCCGAGGTGCTCGGTCTGCGGGCGAGCCTCGGCGAACACCAGGCGCTCGGCGGGCACCCCGCGGCGCTCGGCCTCGGCCTTGAGGTGCGCCGACGCGGTCTTCGAGCCGTGCAAGAGCCAGAGCACGCTGCCCTCGACCTCGCCCAGCAGACGACACCAGAGCTCGAAGGTCCCGGGGGTGATCTTGTACGGTTGGTTGAAGCTCGCGAACACCACGCCCTGTTCGGGGAGACCACACGCAGCGCGCGTCGGGCGCTCGCCGATCGGGCGCGTCTCGTCCGTCGGCTGATAGCAATCCGGCAGGTAAGCGAGCTTCTCGCCGTAGTAATGAGCGCGGTCCGGCGGGGCCACGGTCTTGTCGGCCACCAGGTAGTCGACGAATGGCGCGCCGAGCGTGCCCGGGAAGCCGACATGGTGCACCTGCACCGGCGCAGGCCGCGACGCCAGGATCCCGAGCCGCCCATCGCGGGTGTAACCCTTGAGGTCGACCAGGATGTCGATCTCGTCCGCGCGCACGAGCTCCGCCACCTGGTCGTCCGAAAGGCCACGCACGTCCTTCAGCGAATCGAAGCAGAGCGCGATGCGCTGCCGCAGCGGATCGTTGCGGTGGTCGTCCCAGGTGTAGGCGAAGAGCCTGAAATTTTGGCGATCGTGGAGCTCGAACAGGCGAGCCATCAGGTAGCCGGTGGCGTGCTCGTGCAAGTCCGACGACAGGTAACCGATGCGAAGCGGCCGCTCCGCCTCCCCCGGCTCGACCGTGCGCGGCGCGAGCTTCGGCGCGTGGACCTCCTGCACCAGATCGAGCGCTGCGCGTTCGGCGGCGGTCTTGAGGTCCAGGGCCGTCGCCCCGGGAACCGACAGGAACGCGAACGGAGAGAGGTGATCGCGGGTCGTGCGCAGGTGCTCGAGCAGCTCACTCGCGCGCTGATTCAGCTCGCTCCAGTCGGCGGCGTGCAGCTGCTGGTGAACGATGTCGCACTCGAGCTCGAGCCGGTTCGGAGCGGTCT
>JALYWZ010001068.1 GCA_030852505.1 Myxococcota bacterium
GCGGTCCGCCGTCAGCGAGCGGCGGCGCTGCTGTGAGTGGAGGGCGCGGCGGCGCTGCGGGGGCCGCGACCGGCGGTACCAACGCGAACGGCGGACGCTCACCGGTCACGCTCTTCCTCGCTGGTGACTCGACCGTGTCGACTTATCGCGACACGGCGAGCACTACGGATCAGGCGGGCTGGGGCCAGATGCTCGGAGCGCTGTTCGACTCCAGCGTCCGCGTGGAGAACCGAGCCGTCGGCGGCATGACGGCGCGGCATTTCATCGAAAACGGCTACCTCGACCAGATCTTCGAGGACGCGAAGAGTGGCGATTACCTGCTGGTGCAGTTCGGGACCAACGACGGCAACAAGAACGCCACCTACCAGCTCGACGGTCAGACCATCCCGTACTTTCTCGACCCGGCCACCGACTTCAAAGAGTACCTGAAGCGTTACGTCGAGGGCGCGCGAGAACGCGGCCTCACGCCCGTGTTCGTCACTCCGCCTCCGCGCAACTCGGCGTACTGCACCGGGGGCAACGGCACGGGCGCACACGCGACCGCCTTGCGGGAGCTCGGCGCCGCCGAAGAGGTCGCGGTCTCGGATCTCAACCAGAAGAGCGTCGAGTACCTGAAGGCGATCTGCCCCGCACCCACTCCGGAAAATTTCTTCTTGCTGCGCGCCGACGGCTCGGTCGACGGCACGCACTTTCAGGAGAACGGCGCGCAGAAGCTCGCCGAGCTCGTGGCCGAGGGCCTGCGTGACGCCGGCGTGCCCGTCGCCGAGCGCCTGAAATAGCCGAGGCGGATCCGGCCTATTTCTTCGGGTAGCTGCGCTTCAAGCTGAAGCCGTGCTCCGGATCCAGCACGACGACCGGGCCGAACTCTGCGAGCTCGGGCCCGAGCACCGCGGCGTCGCCGGCGACCGCGATCACCGGGGTCGCTCGGTAGTGGCTGGCAGCGGCGCTCACGGCGCCCGCCCCGAGCTCGCGCAGGTCCTTGCGGTACTCGTCGTAGTAGTCGTCGGACAGGCCGTTCACCCATAGCGACGCCGTGAGATCCGCGACGCTGCCCACGGTCTCGAGCCGGAACACGAAGCTGTCGGCGAGAAACCGCGTCGCCGAGTCCAGCTCTGCCTGCGAAGGCGGAGAGCTGCCGATCTTCTCGAGGTGCTCGAGCAGCGCGCGCACGGCTTCGGTGGCCTTCGGCGTCTGCGTCGCGGCGTTCAGCACCAGCGCCGCGGGGCCGACCGCGACCTCGGAGATCGAGGAGCCCGTGCCGTAAGCGAGCGAGCGCTTCTCGCGCACGTCGAGGAACAGCCGCCCCGAGACGCCGCCGCCGAGCACCTGGTTTGCGGCCGCCAGCGCCGCCCACTCCGGGCTCTTGCGCTCGACCCCGAGCAACCCGACGAAGACCTGGCTCTGGGCGCTGCCGGGGCGATCGGCCAGGTAGACCTGACGCGAGCTCGGCGCGAGCGGCCGGGTGAACGAAGGGGCGGGCGCTGCGTCGCCCTTCCAGCCGCCGAACACCTTGGCCGCCGCGCGTTGCACGCGATCGGGCAGGACGTCGCCGACCACGACCAGGCTAGCGTTACTCGGGACGAAGTGCGCCTTGTGCCAGGCTCGGCAGTCGGCGAGCGTGAGCTTGGCGATGTCCCCCGGCTCGGCGTCGTAGCGCGAGTACGGGTGTACGGCCGTCGGCAGATCGTAGAGCTCGCGATAGAGCAGCATGGCGGCGGCCCAGCTGGCGCTGCCGCGCGCGGCGCTCTTCAGCCGATCGGTCTCGCGCGCCTTGAGCTTCGAGAACTCGGAGTCGAGCAGCGTGGGCGAGAGCGCCACCATCCCGAGGATCTCGAGCGCCGCCTCGAAGTCTTCACTGGTGACGCCGAGCGAGATCCGCGTCGAGTCCCGATCGGTGCGCACTTCGATGGAGGTGCCAAGCGCTTCGGCGCGTTCCACGAGCTTCTTCGGGGAGAGCCCGCCGGCGCCGCCGTCCTTGAGCAGATCGCCGGTCACCGCGGCGAGCCCTGGCTTTTCACCGTCCGTGGCAGTGCCCGAGCGCACGACCAGGGTGAGCTGCGCGATCGCGTGCACGTGGCGCTCGACGACGCGCAGATCGAGGCCGTTCGGTAGCTCCTGGTGCGCGATCACCGGGAACGGCGCGGCCGGGGCCACGCCCGGCGCAGGTGGCTCGAGC
>JALYWZ010001069.1 GCA_030852505.1 Myxococcota bacterium
CTCGTGAGGGCGCCGCGTCGGGCTACGAGCTCGCCGCGCTGGTCGGCATGATCGCGCCCAATGGCGAGGTGCGGTTGCTGTCTCGCGCGGTAGCGCGGCACGTCGCGCCGGCGCTGAAGTTCCCCGAACACGATCCACCGAGATCGCTGCTGGTCGTCACGGAGTCTGGTGGCGAGCCGCGGTTCCAACACATCGAGGTTTTCTAATGGCAGGACGATTCAGCATCGAGGGCGTGATCGGGGGGCGCGACAACTTCAGTCGCATCCTTGCGCGCGTCGAGGGCAATGCATCGCGCGCAATGCGTCGGCTCGACGGTTTCGCTTCGCGAGCTGCGAGCAGCCTCGGCGCCGGCGCCGCCAAAGTTTCCGCTCCGCTCGCGAGCGGCGTGGCTATGATCGGGAAAGCCGGAGCCGTCGCGGGGGTGGCAGCGCTGGGAACAGCGATCACCCGAGTCGTGAAGGTCGGTGGCGATCTCGAGCAGTCACTTGCCAGCATCGGCGCCGTGACGGGCGGCACGAGCAAGGACCTTCAAATGCTGCAGGGGCGGTTCATCGACATGTCCGCGTCGAGCACCTTTTCAGCACTTCAAATCAGCCAGTCCTTCGAGACTTTGGCGAAGTCTGGCTACTCGATATCGGGCGCGCTCTCGGCGCTACCTGGCGTGCTCTCGACCGCTGCAGCCGATGGTGGCGACCTGAACGAGGTCGTCACGGGCCTCGTCGGCACGATGGCGGGGCTTGGGTTCGGCCCCGAGAAGATGCAACTGCTCGGCGACACCCTCGCGAAGGCTTCTGACCTCGGGAGCGCGTCGATCAGCAGCCTGAACGAGTCGCTCGTAAAGTTCGCGCCGGTGGCCCGGCAGCTCAACATCCCCCTCGGGCAGTCCGTAGCGATGGTGGGCCTGCTGCAGAATGCCGGCATGGACGCGAGCTCGAGCGGCACCCAGCTGGCTGCCGTGTTCTCCAAGTTGTCGGCGCCCGTTGGTTCGACTCGAAAGGCGCTCGCTGGCCTGGGCGTTGATGTCAAAGACTCGTTCGGCAACCTCAAGGCGCCGAAGGAATTGTTCAGCGACCTTCTGAGAGAGGTCGGCAAGATCCAAGGCAACGCGGGGAAAATGGAGGCGTTCACCGGGCTCTTCGGTTTGGAGAGCAAGACGGCGGGTCTCAACATCGCCGCGGCCGCGGCGAATGGTCAGCTCGATCAGATGGTGGCGGAGCTCGAGAAGGTCGACGGCTACGCGCAGTCGATCGCGGAGAAGAAGTCCCAGAATTTGTGGGCCGACCTCACGAAGTTGCTGAACGTCGTGGACGGGTTGGCAGCGAGCCTGTTCGGCCTGCAGGGGTCCGGGCTCCGTGGCGCAGTCCAGTGGTTCACGAAGCTCGTAGACTCGAACAAGGCGCTCATCACCACGAACGTCCGCGGCTTCCTCGAGCAGGCCAAGCCGGTGATCGCGGCGTTCGCCGACGGTTTCAAGAGCGCTTGGCCGGCCATTGAAGGCGCGATCAAGTCTCTGACGAGCCTCGGCGGCGACACGAACTGGCTGAAGACCCTGCAAGAGCTGGCCGTGACGCTCGGAAAGGTGACGGCATTCACGATCGGCGCCGCCGGTGCGATCGGAACCGTGCTCGTCGGCTCGCTGCGGCTCGCGGCCGCTCAGTTCGACTTCGTGGTCGAGACCGCGGAGAGCGCTTGGGGGTGGATGATCGCCGCGATCGGCCGCTTCGTGTTCACAGTCGAGGACATGGTTCACTTCGTCGGAGCAAAGTGGCGACGCTTCAAAGACGATGCGGTCGAAGGGGCGAAGGCGCTGATCGACGGCCTGGTAAACGGCATCACGTCCGGCGCGCAATGGGTCGTAGACGCCGCGAAGAACCTCGGAAAGGCGGCCATCGACGCGATCAAGTCGGTGCTTCGCATCCGGTCGCCCTCGCAAGTCTTCGCGGGCCTCGGCGATCAGACGGCGCAGGGGTTCGAACTCGGCTTCGAGCGCTCGATGGACTCGGTCACGAAGACGATGGCGGGCTCGCTCGTACCGCCCACGGTCGCGCCGCTCGACATCGCCACGCGCTTCGCGGCGCCGCCCGCACCGAGTTGGGCAGGGTCGGACGTACAGACCACGATCCCGCGCGCGCTCCGCTCCGTCGGCGCCCTGCCGCCTGCCGAGCAGGCCAGCAC
>JALYWZ010000321.1 GCA_030852505.1 Myxococcota bacterium
GCCTTGGGCTGGGCCTTGCCCGCTGCCGCGCTGGCAGCGGGCTCGGCGCTCGGCGGCTCGCGCAGGTTCGAGCGACACGCGAGGCAAAGCAGCGCGCCGAGCGCGAACGCAACGCCGAGGCTATTCCTCTTCTTCGTCCTCGCTGGTGTCATCCGAGGCATCGTCTCCGCTATCATCGCTGCTGCTGGCATCGGCACTGACCGCGACGGCACCGCCGCCGGCCGCTGCGCTCGCCCCGCCGCCCAGCTGCCAGCGGATACCGAGCCAGCCCGACAAGTACTGATCGACCGCGCCGCCTGCGACGACCACGTTGTTCGTGGGGATGGCATTGAAGTCGAAGCCATAGCGGTAGATGTCGACGCCGAGCGCGAGGCCGAGGCTGTCGGTCAGGGAGTATACCCCCATCAGGCCCGCGTCGAGGCCGGTACCCGTCGCTCCGGGGAACCACAGGCTCTCGAGCTCACCCAGGCTTCCCAGCATGCGCACGCCGACGCGCGCGCCGAGCGACACCTTACCGAGCGAGACCGTGCCATCGACGGCGAGCTTCACGAAGCCGTACTTCACGTCCGGGATGATCGGGCTGTCTTCGTCGCCCTTGAGGAAGAACTTGTGCACTCCGTAGGCGAACTGCGCGCCGACCTCGAGCGTATCGAACGGGAAGCGGATCCGCGCGCCGGCGGCCCACTGCGAGTGGACGTTGTCGAACTCCTGCGTCTCGTTCAGCATCGTCACCGGGTTTTTGCGTGTGTACGACGACTTCGTCGTCAGGCCCTGGTGGTACTGGAACGTGAGCCCGACGTTGCTCAAGAACCCGTCGGAGAAGAACGCAATCGGGTAGAGCTCGAGGCTCAAGAACCCGCCCGGCTGGAGGGGCAAGTGATAGTCGGAGAGCTGCGATGCGCAGTTGATGCCCGCTGGCGGCGGCATCAGGTCGCACTCCGGCGGGTTGTGTTCGTGCAGCTGGTCCTTGTAGGTGAAGTCGCGGCGCGTGCCTTCCACGCCCAGGTAGAGGACCAGCCCGGGCCGGGAGCTCGGCTTCGATTCGCTCGCGGCGGCGTCTTCGGCGGGAGCCTCCTCTTCAGGCTCGCTGTCGTCGGCCGGCGCTTCTTCTTCCTCGCTCTCGCTCTCCGTCTCGGCCTCGGTCTCTTCGTCGCCCTTCGACGCTTTCGCGGCGGTCTTCTTCGGCTTCGGCGCCTCTTCCTCTTCGGCCTCTTCTTCTTCGGACATGGCGTCCGCCATGCTGCTCGGCAGATCCTTGGCGATGGCCTTCTTCAGCTTGGCGCCGGCGCCCTTGATCTCCACGGTGTCGAAGACCGAGCCATCGACGCCGTCGCGAACCGTCAGGACCAGCTTGTTACCGTCCACCTTGCCGGTGACGACCCACTCCGTGCCGAGCGCCTTGGCCGACTTGGCGTAGCCTGCGTCGCCGCCCGATTTCGGCACGACTTCTTCGGCGTCGGTGACCTCGTAGTCCTTTTCCATCGAGTCGAGGACCCAGCGCCGGACGTCCTTCGACTTCTTCCCCTCGATCGCGCCCAACGCGACCGTGGGCTTCTTGCCGGCAGCTTGGGCGGACCGGACGGGGACGACGCCCGTCAGATCGAGCCCGGGGAAGGCGAGAATTGCGCTGGCGACCAGCGCGACGCGAACGGCCAAAACTCGGGATCGGATCTTCATCGGCAATTTTTCCGGCTCAACCTAGCATTATTTCCGGCCCCAGCGTAAAGGCCCTCGATGCACCGGTTCGAGCGCGAGCAGTTGCGTCGCCGCACGGATTCCGTCTTCGCGGAGACGCGCACGATCCGATTTCAGGATGTGGATGCTGCTGGCATAATTTTCTATCCGCGCCTCCTGGAGTATTGCCACGACACTTTGGTGGCGTTCTTCGCGGCGGCCGGGGCGCCTCTACATGAGAACCTCCGGTCCCCGACCTGGCTCGCGCCGATCCGTCACGCCGAGGCGGACTATTTCAGACCGCTGCGCTTCGGCGATCCGATCGAGGTCGCGATCGTCGCGGCGGTGCTCCTCGACTCGGAGGTCAGCCTCGGCTTTCGCATCGCGAGGACGGACAAGGACGAGGTGAGTGCCGTGGCGCAGAGCGTGCACACGTTCGTGACACCGGCGACGTTTCAGCGCTGCCGGGTGCCGGAGCCGCTCAGAGCGGCGTTTCTCAAGATCGGCGGCTGAGCGCGTTCCAGCTGGTGAGCGCGGGCGTGGCCTGCGCTCGAGCTCGCACGCGGTCGAGCTTGCCGTTGGGGCTCAGGGGCAAGCTCGCGATGGTGGCGACGAGCCGCGGCCGCGCCGCGCTCGAGAGCTGGGACCGCAGTGAAGCTTCGGTGCGTGCCGCGTCGAAGTCCGGAGCGACGACCAGCGCGCAGGCCACGAGCTCTCCGAAGTCCGGATCGGGCACCCCGAACACGCACGCGCCGTGGACCGTGGGATCAGAGAGCAGCGCCGCCTCGACTTGCAGCGGGTCCACGTTTTCCCCGCCGCTCACCAGGCGCTCGCTGGCGCGGCCATGAATGAACAGGTTTCCGTGCGCGTCGAGGTAACCGAGGTCGTCGGTTTCGAGGAAGCCGTCGCTCGTGAGCGAAAGCTCCTGACCGAGCAGGCGCGTGGCGAGCGTCGGACCGCGAACGCACAGCCGATCCCCAGGGCCGATGCGCAGCTCTTGGCCGGCGAGCGCGCGCCCGGCGCTCACGAGGTTGGCCCGAATTGCAGGTTCTTCGCCGTGCGGCGTGGTTGCGACCTGTGAGCAGGCTTCGGTGAGGCCGTAGGTCGTGAGCACGGGGACACCGCGAGCGCGCGCTCTCTCGAGCAGCGAAAGCGGAGTCGCTGCGCCGCCGAGTAGCACCGCGCGCAGCTCGGGCCCCGGCGTCCACGGGGGGTCGAGCTCGAGCAGCCGTGAAAGCAGCGCGGGCACGAGCGAAACCAGGTTGGCGCGCGACTGGCCGAGCGCGGCTCCGAGCTCGGCGACGCGCGCCAAGAGCCCGGCGCTCCCGCCATCGAACAACACCACCGCGCTGCCCGCGATCAACGAGCGCGTCACGATCGATAGCCCGCCCACGTGCGCCGGAGAAAGGCACATCAGCCAGCGGTCGCCCGGGGCGAGCGGAAGATTTTCCGAGCTGCTCTCGGCCGACGCCAGGAAGGCGCCGCGGCTGAGCTCGACGAGCTTCGGCACGCCCGTGGAGCCGGAGCTCGGAACGATCGCGAGCGCCCGTTGCGGCTCGAGCGCCGTTGGCAGGGGAGGAGCGGAGCCGGCGCTCTCGACGCAGTCGGTCTCCGGGTCGAGCAGCGCCGAAACCTGGGCGCGCCGGGCCAGCGCTTGCTGCTCGGAAGGCGGTGTGCGCGCCGCGACTACCAGCACGGGCACGCCGTAGGCGAGGCAAGCGAGCAGGGCCTCGAGGCTCGCCAGCGTGGGACGCACCAGAAGGCCGAGCGGTCGTGCGCGCTCGAGCAGACCGCGCTCGAAGAACGCCGCGGCGCGGAGCCTACAGCGCTCGGCAAGCTCGGCGTAGTCGAGCTCGCGCTGATCCGTCACGACCGCCAGCGCGCGCGGGTGACGCAGCGCTCTTTCGAACACGTCGAGCGTCACGGGGGCAGACCTCGAGCCCCGAGCGCCGCATGCGGAGCGAGCCCCGCCGCGTGCGACGTGACACCGAGCGCCCGAGCCAGCTCCTGGGCGGCGCGAAAGCCGATCGGGCCCTCGAACGCATGGGACACGATCGGCACGAGCCCGACCGCGCCGGCGTCTCGGGCGAGCTCCAGACCGCGCAGCAATCCGCCGACGAGGCCCGGCTTGATCACCGCCGCCACCACGCCGAAGTCGCGCACGAGCTCGGGCGTCAGGGAAAACGCGGGGACGTGCAGCGACTCGTCGAGCGCGAGCGGCACCGGGGGCGACCGCGGGAGTGAAAGCCCCGCGAGGAACGGTTCCTCGACGAACTCGGGAGCAAGCTCCGCGAGCGCCGCGAGGTGCCCGCCGTCTCCGGGCAAGCTCTGGTTGGCGTCGAGTCGGAGCCGCACTCCGGCTCCGAGCTCACGACGTAACGCGCGCAAAAGCTCGAGGTCGGCGTCGAACGTGCTCGGGCCAAGCTTGAGCTTGAGCGTCGAAAAGCCGGCTTTCAGCGCGCGCTGGGCGGCGTCGCGCGACGAGACCAGGGCGGCGAGCTCGAGCTTCGCGGGCGGCCGGGCGTCGGGGACGAGCAGCCGATACAGCGGCTGCCGTACACGCTGCGCCAGCCGATCGAGTAGCGCCGTCTCGAGCGCGAAGCGCGCGCTCGGCACGAAACCCGGGATCGCCGCGCGCACGGCGTTCGCGAGCTCGCCCAGGTCTTCGAGTGACGCGAGCTCGCGCAGCCTTCGCTCGTCGAGCGCCGTGAGCGCGCGCGTCGCGTCCTCGAGCGTCTCTCGCGAATAGCCGGGCAGCGGCGCGGCTTCGCCTTGCCCGACCACGCCCGAGCCGTCCGTCAGCCGGAGCACGACGCCGGTGCGTTCTCGCCAGCTGGTGTGGGCGTTCGAAATCGTTTCGCTGAACGCCGTGCGATACGGCTCGAGCTCGAGCCGCAAGGTCATGCCGCGCGCCCCGCCGCGTCGAGCGCGATGCCGACCGCGAACAGCAGCGCGAACAGCAAGAGCAGCCGCGCGGTCTTGCCGAGCAGCGGGTTCAGCGCGCGCCCCTGCTCGCGCGTGACGCTGCGATACAGCGAGAGGCCGAGCGGCAGGCTCGCGAGCGGCAACAAGGCCAGCGGCCCGAGCCAGCCCGCGACGACGAGCGCGACGGGCGTTGCGTAGGCGAGCGCGAGCAACAGCAAATATTCCGCGAGGGCGCCGCGCCGCCCCCAACGCACGGCCAGCGTGCGCTTGCCGACCTTCGCGTCCGTCTCCCGATCGCGCAGGTTGTTGACGACGAGGATCGCCGTCGACAAGGCGCCCATCGGCAGGGACGCCCAGAGCGCGAGCCAGGGCCAATCGAGGGTGTGGACGAAGCTCGTGCCGCACACCGCGACGACGCCGAAAAACAGGAACACGAACACGTCGCCGAGGCCGTAGTAGCCGAGCGGGTAGGGGCCACCCGTGTACAGGATCGCCGCTGCGATCGAGGCGAGACCAATGGCAACGATCGTCGGCCCCGCCGCGAACGTCAGGTACACGCCCACGAGCAGCGCGAGCCCGAACACGAGCGCCATGCCCTTGCGGATCGCAGCGGGCGCGATCAACCCCGCCTGCACGGCGCGCGTCGGCCCCAGGCGCTCGGCGGTGTCGGCGCCTTTCTCGAAGTCGTACACGTCGTTGGCGAAATTCGCGCCGATTTGCAAGAGCATCGCGCCGGCTGCAGCCGCGAGCCCCGGGCCGAGGCGCAGCGCGCCTTCGTGCCACGCGCAGGCCGTGCCGACGGCGACGGGCGAGAGCGCTGCGGTCAGCGTGGCGGGGCGAGCTGCGAGCACCCAGGCCTTCGGCGAGCCAGGGCGAACCGCGTTCGCTCGCGGCGCTTGCAGGGGTACGGCGTGGCTTTCGGTCATGGGGCGAGCTCCCGGGCGATCGCGCTCGCGACGGCGCTCGGCCGCTCGAGCAAGAGGTTGTGGCCAGCTCCTTTTACCTCGCACAGCCGCCCGTTTCGAAGGGCCGGCACGAGCTCGCGCCCCAACGCTACGAAACGCGGGTCGAGCTCGCCCACGAGCCAGGCCACAGGCTGGTTGATCTTGGGCAAATCGGGGCGATAGGCTGGCATCTCGCCGAGCCCGGTCACGCGCAGCGAGCGCGCGAGGCCGCTCGCCGTGTGCGAGCTCCGGCGCCGAGCTTCGGCTTCGCGGAGCTCTGCGGGCAGTGCGCTTTGGGAGGCAAATAAGGGCTGAGCCTGCCAGCGCGAAACGAACGCGGCGAGGCCCTGGCCCTCGAGCAGCTCGCTCCAGCGCGCATCAGCCGCGCGTCGCTCGGCGCGTGCGACTTCGGTGTCGAGACCGGCGCTGCCCGAGATCAACACCGCAGCTCGAACGCGAGCCGGGTGCCGCAGCAGGAGCCCGAGCCCGAGC
>JALYWZ010001070.1 GCA_030852505.1 Myxococcota bacterium
CCGCACGGCTCGCCGCGGCCTTCGAGCTCGGTCGTCGGGTGCAGATCGGCCGGCTCCGCACCAACTCGTTCAGCGTGAAGGACCACACCGAGGTCGTGGCCTGGGCGCACCCCCGGCTCTCCGGGCTCGACCATGAAGAGGTGTGGCTGCTCTCGCTCGACTCGCGCAACACCGTGAAATCAGCGCGCCGCATCGCGCGCGGCGGCGCCCACGGCTGCGCGCTCACGACCCGCGACGTGCTCGCCCCGGCCCTACGCGATCACGCGAGCGCCATCATCCTGATCCACAACCACCCGAGCGGCGATCCGCGCCCGAGCCCCGAGGATCTGGCCATGACCCGAGCCATCCGCGCCGCCTGCGACATCGTCGGCATGCCCCTGCTCGATCACGTCGTAGTAGCCCGCGGCGGCTCGAGCTCCCTCTTCGAGGACAGCATCGTCTAAACGTGGAGCCTCCAAAGTCGTGGCGAGATTTCGCCGCAAAGGCGCAAAGGTCGCAAAGACTCGCAAAGATTTTTTTGGGGGTTGTCCTGGGCGGCACCGTGCCCCGACGTAAAGACTCAGACCGGCTTTTCCGTGGGCCGCTCCGACTCGCAGCGCAAACCCAATCCCCTTTGCGACTCTTGGCGATCTTTGCGCCTTTGCGGCGAAGTCCGCCCACGACTTTTCCGCTCACTCCGCCGCATTCGTTCGTGAGGTGCATGCCCTGCCAGCGCGCGCCTTTTCGATGGCCCAGAAGACGGCCTCGGGTGTGGCGGGGCTTGCGAGCTCGATGATGCCACCGGAGCCGAAGGCCGCTACTGCGGCTCGCAGCGCCTCGCGCACGCTGAACGCGAGCATGAACGGCGGCTCGCCCACGGCCTTGCTGCCGTGGATCACGTCGGGCTCGCGCGCGCGTGTCAGTAGCTCGACGCGAAACACCGGGGGGCATTCGCCGAGCGTCGGGAGCTTGTAGGTCGAGGCGCCATTGGTCTTGAGCACGCCCTGTGACCACACGAGCTCCTCGGTCGTGAGCCAACCCACGCCCTGGATGAAGCCGCCCTCCACCTGGCCGCGATCGACCAGCGGCGACAGCGAATCGCCAACGTCGTGCAAGATGTCGGTTCGGAGTAGCCGGTATTGGCCGGTGAAGCCGTCGATCTCGACCTCGCTCACGGCAGCTCCGTAGGCGTAGTAGTGAAACGGCTTGCCGGTGCCGCTCGCCCGGTCGAAGTGGATGTTCGGGGTGCGGTAGTAGCCCGTGGCAAAAAGCGGGATCCGCGCCAAGTATCCCTCGGCCACGATCTCGCCGAAGCTCGCGCTGTGTTGGGGGAAACCCGGCCGAAAAACCCGGCCGTCTTCGAAACGTACGGCTTCTGGCTCGGTCTGGAAGCGCCGGGCGGCGATCTCGGCGAGCCTTCCGCGGATCTCGTCGCAGGCCGCGCGCACCGCGGCGCCGTTCAGATCGGAGCCGCTCGAAGCGGCCGTGGCGGAGGTGTTCGGAACCTTGTCCGTGCGCGTCGCCATCACGCGCACGGCGCTCGTCGGCAGACCCAGGGCATCCGCGGCAATGGCGAGGATCTTCGTGTGAAGCCCCTGCCCCATCTCGGTGCCGCCGTGGTTCACCTGCACGGTTCCGTCCTTGTAAACCAGGACCAGCGCCCCCGCCTGATTGAAGAACGCCGTCGTGAACGAGATCCCGAACTTGACGGGCGTGATCGCGAGGCCGCGCTTGGTCTCGGGGTGCTCCGCGTTGAACCGCTCGACCGCCTTCCAGCGCGCGTCGAAGTCGCTCGAGGCGCGGAGCTCGGCCCAGATCCGCGTGATGCGCTCGGCGTCTTTCACGACCTGCCCGTAGTGAGCGGTCTGCCCGGGCCGATAGAAGTTTCTCTCCCGCACCACGTGCGGCGATAACCCGAGCTTTCGGGCCACGCGATCGAGGATCTCTTCGATCACGAGCATGCCCTGCGGTCCGCCGAAGCCGCGGAACGCGGTGTGCGACGTGGTATTCGTGCGGCACGGCCGGCCCTGCACCTCGATGTTCGGCAGGTAGTAACAGTTGTCGACGTGGAACAGCGCGCGCATCAGCACGGGCGAGCTGAGGTCGAGGCTGTAGCCGCCGTCGGAGTAGAGCTCGATCCGAACCGCCTCGATCCGGCCGTCCGCGCCGAAGCCGACCTCGAAGCGGCCCAGGAA
>JALYWZ010000045.1 GCA_030852505.1 Myxococcota bacterium
TCGCAGAGAAGGTCGAACAGCCAGCGCCGACCCCGTCGCAGGCCTTCGGCGAGGACGCGGAGGCCGCACAGGAGCTCGGTGAGGTGTCGTTCGAGCAAGCGCTGCGCGAGGCGACGCCAAAGGTCGATCCGGTGCTGGCCCGCGCCGATGCGCTCGAGCGCGAGGGCCGCGATCTGAAAGCTCTGGAGGTGCTGCGGCAAGCCGGCGCCGATCCGCAGGCGAGCTCGGAGGTGTTGTCGCGGCTGACTCGGGCGCTGATGAAGGTCTCTGCCTGGGGCGAGGCCCAGCGCGTGGCGCGCCGACGCGCCGAGCTCGATTCGAGCGTGGAAGCGCGTCTCGAGCTCGCGCGGGTCGAGCGCGCGATGGGCAACCGCGACCGCGCCGTCGAGTTGCTGAAGGAGATCTTGAAAGCGCCCGGCGCGCCCGCGGAGGCCAAGACGCTACTCCGCGCCCTGTCACCCGCCGACTTGGTCGCGCTGCGAGACTGACTCGCCGAAGCGTAGGGAGGGCCGGTTCACCGGCCGAAACCGCCGTCGGGAATAATCGGGCGCTTGCCCGGGTCGCCGAAGCCCCCTACACCTCGGGCGGCCCCAACGCATGCACCTGCCCTCGAGCTCGTCCGGTGCGAACCTCGTCACCACCGGCTCTCCGTCGCGCGCTGTTCTCAAGCTCGCGACGCCGACCGTACTGGCGATGCTGGCGCAGAGCGCCGTCAACGAGATCGACGTCATTTTCCTGTCGCATCTCCCGTTCCCGGAGTCGTCGAACGGGCAGGCGGCGCTGCTGCCGTCCCTGATCCTGCTCTGGCTGTTCGGCGGCTCGCTGAGCGCGATCTCGGTGGGCACCCAGGCGATCGCGGCGCGCCGCTTCGCCGAGAAGCGGGACGCGGAGGCGGGGGCGGTGCTCGCGAACTCCTGGGTTTTCTCGCTGATCGCGGGCATCGTCTTCACGATCCTCGGCTATCTGAGCATTCCGCACGTGATCGGCGTGCTGATCCAGGTGGAAGAGGTGAGGGAGGCCGCGCGCTCGTATCTGAACTGGCGCCTGCTCGGGATCACGTCGATGGCCATGACGTTCTCGTTCAAGGCCTTCTTCGACGGGATCGGCCGCACCTACGTGCACATGGTCTCGTCGATCGTGATGAACGTCGTGAACGTGGTGCTCTGCATCGTGTTCATCTTCGGCTATTGGGGCGCGCCGCGGATGGGCGTGGCCGGGGCGGGGTTCGCGGCCTTCGTCTCGACCTGGATCGGTCTGGCGATCATGATCGGCTGGGCCTTCTCGAAGCGCTACCGCACCACCTACCAGCCGTTCGCGCTCGGCCGGCTTTCGCGCAAGGTGACCTGGGACGTCTTGCGCTTGTCGATCCCGAGCGCGGTCGCGACCGTGGCCGTGATGAGCGGCTTCGCCCTGTTCGCGATGATCGTGAGCCGCCTGGACGCGCTCACGCACGCCGAAAGCGTCGTCGGGCCTGGCGGCCGGAGCGAGGCCGTCAACAGCGCTGCCACGATGCTGATCGTCGGGATCCTGAAGCTGACGTTCACGGCCTGCCTCGCGTTCGGGACGTCCACGGCGACCCTCGTCAGCCAGTCACTGGGCTCCGGCCGCCCCGATCTGGCCACGCGCTTCGGCTGGGTCAGCGTGCGGCTCGGTTTGATCGTGTTCGGTGTCGTCGGCCTGCTCGAGGGCGTGCTCTTCACCCGCGGCTTGCTCAGCATCGTGACGCAGAGCCCCGCGGTGCTCGAGGCCGCGCTCGGCCCGATGCGGCTGATGGGCATCATGACGCCGATGATCGCGGTCGGGATGATCCTGACTCAGGCGCTCTTCGGAGCGGGCAACACCCGCTTCGTGATGCTCGTGGAGCTCTGCCTCCACTTTTTGTGCCTGGTTCCCCTGGCCTGGTTCCTCGGAATCACGCTGGGCCTCGGCCTGTGGGGCATCTGGGGCGCGGCCGCGGTCTACGTGATCCTGCTGACCGGGATCATGTTGTGGAAGTTCAACAGCGGCGACTGGAAGGCCATCAGGATCTAGCGGGTGGGGGCGCCCTCCGCGCCGCGCTTCCGCGCTACGCCCGCTCTTCCGCGTTCGGTCCCGTTCCCGACCGCGCGTGCCATTCCTGGATGCTGCGGACGCGCACGGAGCGGCGGGAGCTTTCGACGGCTTCCAGCGCTTCGACGCCAGCCATGGCCGCCGACATGGTCGTGAAGTACGGCAGGTTCATGAGCAGCGCGGTGCGGCGGATCGAGTAGCTGTCGGCGATCGCCTTCGCGCCGGCCGTGGTGTTGATCACGAGTTGCAGCCGGCCCTCGCGCATCATGTCGACCACGTGCGGCGAGCCCTCCTGCACCTTGTTCACGACCTCGGCCGGGATCCGCGCGTCGGCGAGCGCGCCAGCCGTGCCGCGCGTGGCCACGATGCCGAAGCCGAGGTTTCTGAGCCTGCGCGCCACGTGGCACGCCTGAGCGCGGTCCTCTTCCTTCACGCTGATGAACGCGCGGCCCGAATCGGGCAAGAGCACGCCCGCCGCCGCCAGCGACTTCTCGAACGCCGCGGCGAAGTTGACGGCGATGCCCATCACCTCGCCGGTCGAGCGCATCTCGGGCCCGAGGATCGTGTCCACGCCCGCGAACTTCGAGAACGGGAACACCGACTCCTTCACGGCCACGTGCATCGGCAGCGAGCGGTCGTGAACCTCGAGCTCGTCGAGCGACTTGCCCGCCATCACCTTCGCCGCGATCTTCGCCAGGGGCACGCCCGTGGCCTTGGCTACGAACGGCACGGTGCGGGAGGCGCGCGGGTTCACCTCCAGCACGTAGACCTCGCCGTCCTTGACGGCGAACTGCACGTTCATGAGCCCGATCACGCCGAGCTCGAGCGCCAGGCGCCGCGCGTTCTGCTCGATCAAGGCGACGATCGGCGGCTCGAGCGTGTGCGGCGGCAACACGCTGGTCGAGTCGCCCGAGTGCACGCCGGCTTCCTCGATGTGCTGCATCACGCCGCCGATCACGGCCTTCTTGCCGTCGGCGACACAGTCGACGTCCACCTCGACCGCGTTCTTCAGGAACTGATCGATCAGCAACGTCTGCGAGCCGCCCTCTTCGCGCGCGGCGTCGATCGCCACGCCAACGTATTGATCGAGCTCGGCGTCGCTGTAACAGGTCATCATCGCGCGCCCGCCGAGCACGTACGAGGGCCGCACCAACACCGGGTAGCCGATCGACGCCGCGATCGCGCGCGCCTCTTCGGCGCTCTTGGCGATGCCTGCGCGCGGACGCTTCAAATCCAGCCGCGCGAGCAGCGCGTCGAAGCGCTCGCGATCCTCGGCGCGGTCGATGGCGTCGGCAGGCGTGCCGAGCAAGCGGATCCCGGCGCGCTCGAGCGGCACCGCGAGCTTCAGCGGTGTCTGCCCGCCGAACTGCACGATCACACCGAGCAGCTCGCCCCGGCTGGCCTCTTCGCGGCAGATCGACAGCACGTTCTCGAGCGTGAGCGGCTCGAAGTACAACCGGTCCGAGGTGTCGTAGTCGGTCGACACCGTCTCGGGGTTGCAGTTGACCATGATCGTCTCGATCCCGAGCTCTCGCAGCGCGAACACGGCGTGGCAGCAGCAGTAATCGAACTCGATGCCCTGGCCGATGCGGTTCGGGCCGCCGCCGAGGATGATCACCTTGCGCCGGGTCGAGACCTCCGACTCCGACTCGGTCTCGTAGCTCGAGTACAGGTACGGCGTCTTCGCCGGGAACTCGGCGGCGCAAGTGTCGACGCGCCCGTAGGTGGCGCTGATCCCGAGCTCGAGCCGTCGAGCGCGCACGGCGTCTTCGGTGGTGTTGCGGAGCTCGGCGATCTGGGCGTCACCGAAGCCGAGGCGCTTGCTCTTGCGCAAGAGCTCGGCGTCGAGCTCGGGCGCGCTCTTGATCGCCTGCTCCTGTTCGAGCAGGCGCATGATCTGCGCGAGAAACCAGGGATCGATGCCGGTCAGCTGATTCATGCGCTCGGGGGTGATGCCGATGCGCAGCCCGTCCGCGACGTAGAACAGTCGGTCCGCCGTCGGGATCGCCACCAGCTTTTCGAGGGCCTGCTCGAGCTCCGCCTGGCTCGGCGGCGGCAACGTCGGGCGGGGGGTGATCGAGGGCGGCGGCTCGTTGGCGAGGTCGCGAATCGCCGGCTCGCGCGCGAGCACGCGGTAATCGACGCGATCCATCAAGCTCACGAGCCCGGACTTGCCGGTCTCGAGCGAGCGCGCCGCCTTCTGCAAGGACTCGGGCAGCGTGCGCCCGATCGACATCGCCTCGCCCACGCTCTTCATCTGCGTGCCGAGCCGCGGATCGGAGCCCGGGAACTTCTCGAAAGCGAAGCGCGGCCACTTGACGACCACGTAGTCGATGGTCGGCTCGAAGGCGGCGCTCGTGCCGGTGATGTCGTTCTCGAGCTCGTCGAGCGTGAAGCCGACCGCGAGCTTGGCGGCGATCTTGGCGATCGGGTAGCCGGTAGCCTTGGATGCCAGCGCGCTCGAGCGCGACACGCGCGGGTTCATCTCGATCACGAGCACGCGACCGGTAGCCGGATCCACGGCGAACTGCACGTTCGAGCCGCCGGTCTCGACGCCGATCTCGCGCATCACGAGCCGCGCCGCGTCGCGCAGCCGCTGGAACTCGCGATCGGTGAGGGTCATCGCGGGCGCCACGGTGATCGAGTCGCCGGTGTGCACGCCCATCGGGTCGATGTTCTCGATCGAACAGATCACGATGAAGTTGTCCGCGGCGTCGCGGATCACCTCGAGCTCGTACTCTTTCCAGCCGATCACGCTCTCTTCGACCAGCACTTGTTTGGTCGGGGATTGCGAGAGCGCCCACGCCACCTTGGCGTCCAGATCCTCGGGGCGGTGCACGATCGCGCCGCCCGTGCCGCCCATCGTGAAGCTGGGGCGCAAGATCACCGGGTAGCCGGTCATCTTCACCACCTCGCGCGCCTCCTCGAGGCTGGTCGCGTAGCCCGAGCGCGGGCACTCGAGGCCGATGTTGCGCATCGCCTCCTTGAACAGCACGCGATCTTCCGCCTTGCGGATCGCGTCCACCTGCGCACCGATCAGCTGCACACCGTGGCGGGACAACACGCCGCTGCCGTGCAGCTCGAGCGCGAGGTTCAACGCGGTCTGTCCGCCGAGCGTCGGTAACAAAGCGTCCGGGCGTTCACGCTCGATGATCGCGCTCACGGTATCGACCGTGAGCGGCTCGATGTACGTGCGCCGCACCAGCTCCGGATCCGTCATGATCGTCGCCGGGTTGGAGTTGACGAGCACGACGTTGTACCCGAGCCCAGTCAGGGCCTTCGCCCCCTGGGTCCCGGAGTAGTCGAACTCGCAGGCTTGTCCGATCACGATCGGCCCCGAGCCGATGAGCAAGATCTTGCTGATATCGTTGCGGCGCGGCATTGGGGGTGCGCCTTAGCACAGGCATGTGCTCGGATTGCGCCTTCTCTAAGGCGCTGACGAAAGTGCCGCGCCGCTCGGCGGCCACACCACGCCGCCTCGAGCGGAGCCTTGCCGCCGGCCGACACCTGCCGAAGCCCGACGCCACCAACGAGCGCCCAGCCGAGCGGCCGAGTCAGCGTCCGAAATCGCCGGCAGCTGCCCGGGGTGGGGGAGCCCAGTTCTGTTCCCACTGTCCCAGGGTCGGCCGCCCCCAAGATCGCACCCACTCCATCGCACACACTCTTGACGGGGGGGGCCACTTCCGTCATAAGTCCCGGCCCCCGGCCCCAGGTGTCACGAGACACATGCGAGAGGCCGGACGCTGCGAGACGATTCATGTCGAAGATGAAGACCAACCGCGCCGCTGCCAAGCGCTTCCGCGTTACTGCCAGCGGTAAGATCCGTCGTTCGAAGGCCAACGCCCAGCACGGCATGATCGGCAAGTCTCGCAAGCGTCGCCGCCGGCTCCGCAACAACGACATCGTTGCGGAAGGCACCGAGCGTCGCATCAAAATCCTCTTGCCTTACGGCTGAAGTCGGAGAAGTCCCATGTCGCGCGTCAAACGAGGTCAGTATCCGCGTCGCCGCCACAAGCGTGTGCTGGCTCAAACTCAAGGGTTTTTCGGTGGTCGGAAGAACCGCTACCGCCAGGCCATGCGCGTGCTGTGGAAGTCCTGGCAGTACGCGTACGTCGGCCGCAAGCTGCGCAAGCGCGACTTCCGCCGGCTGTGGATCACCCGCATCAACGCGGCGTGCCGCCTGAACGGAACCAGCTACTCGCGCCTGATGTTCTCGCTGAAGAAGGCGGGCGTCGAGCTCGACCGCAAGGTCTTGGCCGAGATGGCGGCAACCGATGCCGCCGCGTTCAAGCAGCTCGCCGAGCTCGCCGCTCGCGCGCGCTGAGCTTCGCGCTGGCCTCGCGCGGGGGTCGCTGGCCTGCCCGCGCGATCACGATCGGCACAGGCTGTGCCGTTCGAGCCCTGACTGCGCAACGGTTGCAGGGCGGAGCGTCCAGCGTCGCTGTTCCTGAAGTAGGCGCGTCAACCCCGCGTGATATCACGCGGCGGGGACGACCCTCGTAAAGGCGCTTGCCCATGGTTATTCATGGTCGGGCACCAATATTGGGCCCCACGTCTAACTCCAAGGAACAATCCAGCCGTTAGCTGGTTACGAAGCGAATGTGCTCGGCAGGCGCCACGAGCGATCTCCGGAGGCGGCCGCGGGCATAAATCGGATGTCCTGAATCCATTGGCCATTTCCGTCCGTATTCACGAGCACACCTAGCGATCATGACCGCTCGCTCCCCCGCCCCGAACCTCGGCCGTCGAAGCGCAAAGCTCGAAAGCCCCCCGACCGTCGCCAAGCGCATCGCGCGTCCCGAGGTGCAGTCGCCCGAGAAGGCACGTAATTTGCTAGGAAACCAGGCAGACAAGCCGGAGGACAAGCGCGTGTCCGAAGTCAATACCGCCCCCATCAGCAAAGAGAAACGCTCCGCCGCCGCGAAGGCCGCTGCACCGCGCTCGTCCGCGGTCGCACCCGCCGCCCGCAGCAAGCCGAACCACCCGGCCGTCGAAGCCGAAGAAGCTTCGGACGAAATGGTCGAGTCTTCGGTGAGCGTGCGCTCGGGAGGCAACTCCGAGCCCGCGGCTCCGGACGAGGCGTTCGAGTCCGAGCTCACGTCGATGGGCGCGGAATCGACCCCGACTCCGGACGTCGACGGCGCCACCGACTCGATGCTCTCGCGGTACTTCCGCGACATGGCGACCCACCAGGTGATGGGTCCCGACGAGGAGCTCCAGGCCGCGCAGTCCGTGGAGCAGGCCGAGGTGGCGTTCTGGGCGGGTCTGCTCGCTTACGTGCCGGTGGCCGAGCACATCCTCGAGCAGCTCGAGCGCGACGTGCTGGCCATGAACCCTCCGGAGGAGCGGCCCGAGATCCAGCAGGTAGGTGAGCTCCGCAAGCTCGCCAAGATCTACCGCCGCCAGCGCTCCAAGTTCCACGCCGACCAGCAGCGCCAGTGGACCGACATGTCCGAGTCGCTCGCGCGCGCCGTGCGCCTTCCCGACTCCGATCGGATCTGGATGAGCAATGCCATGCGTGTCGCACGCGAAGGCATCGAGCCGCAGAGCGACGACGAGTCGGGTCGCATTGCGCCGCTGGTCGCGGACACGGCCGGGTACCGCCGCTATCTCGACCGCGTCAAGGCGGCGGATTGGACGCAGCGCCAGGCCAAAAACCGCTTCGTCAAGGCGAACCTCCGGCTCGTGGTCAGCATCGCGCGCCGCTACAACCGCGGCCGCCTCCCGCTGATCGATCTGATCCAGGAAGGCAACATCGGCCTGATGAAGGCCGTCGAGCGCTTCGATCACACGCGCGGCTACCGTTTCTCGACCTACGCGTCGTGGTGGATCCGTCACGCGATCAGCCGCGCGCTCGCCGACAAGGGCCGTGCGGTCCGCATCCCGGTGCACATGCTCGACACCTACAATCGGGTGTCGCGCGCCACGCAGACCATCATCGCGCGCACCGGTCGCGAGCCCACGATCGAGGAGCTCGAGAAAGAGACGGGCGTCCCGCGCGACAAGCTCGACAAGGTGAAGGATCTGTACGCGGACACGCCGTTCTCGCTCGATCGCCCGGTGGGCGACGAAGACGGCCGTCGCTTCATCGACTTCCTCGTCGAAGAGAACGCGCTCTCTCCCTACGATCGCCTCGCGAACCAGAAGTGGGCCGAAGAGGTGCAGCGCTTGCTCGGCACGCTGACGCAGATCGAAGCCCGGATCATCCGCTGGCGCTTCGGTCTCGACAACGAGGACGAGCTCACGCTGAAAGAGATCGGCGACAAGTACAACCTGTCGCGCGAGCGCATTCGCCAGCTCCAGGAGCAGGCGATCGGCAAGATCCGCAAGCAGATGCGCGAGTTCTGATTCCCGGGGTGCGGCGCTCGCCGCGCCTCGGAATCGCCGTCGTCGTTCGGGACGTTGCACGACTCGTCCCGCGGCGAGACGAGTAGACGCGTCCGTGTATCCAAGTGAGGCACTGGGCCCCCCGGGTTGGGGGGTAGAGGCCTCATTCGTGCGTGCAGCTATCGACCGTGGAGGAGGCTGTCGGGCACTTCCCGGTGAACGGCGGGCGGCGGTGACTTCCCGAAACCCTCACGCCCTTTCCAGCTGACGCCTGGCAGCTGATTGCTGATAGGCCGCTGGAACCCGCACGAAACGGGCCTTGGACGCGGCACCAACGGCGCAAGGGTCCGGAGGGCGAATCGCTGGGCGGCGGCGCGCCTCAGCGCCCTGGTTGTGCCGATCTTTCACAATCATTTCGAAATGTTAACGATGAGTTGGGAGTAATCATTTACATTTGGGGGCTGTGGGCGCATAAGGGCGCGCGTCGAAAGAGAGAATCTCCTTTCGCGCGCTCGGAAACCGGTAGCGCGCGACGGTTTGAACGAGCCGTCGCCGTGACTCGCGACCCCGGGAACCGGCGCCGAACTGGTCCCTAGCGTGTGCTCTGACGGCTCCTCCCTTAGTCCGGCTCCTTCACGGAAACTCACCCTCGCGGTGAGAGCGATTCCGTATTTGGTCGGCGAAGGAAAGGCGCGGCAAGGCGCGAAACACGCGCGCTTTGTGTTAGGAGCGACCGCGCCGCACGGCTTGGCAACCCTGAGCGCGCTTCGGCTCACGGGCCTGAGCACGGCCTTCAGCTCGATCGGTGTGAATCCATGAAGCTCTTCGTCTTTCCGCGTTGGGCCAACAAGACGCGGGCGCTCGCGGGGGTAGCTCTCGGCGTAACGCCCCTCTACCTCATCGGCCTCGTTTGGTACGGCGCATCGCCCAAAACCACTGACGTGGGTTACATGCCGGTTCAGCCGGTTCCGTACAGCCACGCGCTCCACGTCGGGCAGCTCGGCCTCGATTGCCGCTACTGCCACACCACTGTGGAGAAGGCGGGCGTCGCGGCGATCCCGCCGACGGCCACCTGTATGAACTGCCATACCAAGGTGCACACCGAGAGCCCGCTGCTCGCGCCGGTGCGTGAGAGCTGGGAAACGGGCGCACCGGTGGAGTGGGTCAAGGTCCACGACCTGCCCGACTACGTGTACTTCAACCACAGCGCGCACGTGGTGCGGGGGGTCGGCTGCGTCAGCTGCCACGGCCGCGTGGACGAGATGGAAGAGGTCCACCAGCAAGAGCCGCTCAGCATGAGCTGGTGCCTCAGCTGCCACAGGAACCCGGCGCCGAACCTGCGGCCTCCGTCCGAAGTCACGAACATGACCTGGAAGCCGCCCGGTGATCCCGTGGCGTTCGGTCAGAGCCTCATCGAGAAAAACCACATCGCTCCCCCGACGGACTGCTCGACATGTCATCGCTGAAGAAGTTCAAGCCGCTTTACTGGCGCAGCCTGGCCGAGCTCGAGAACACGCCGGAGTTCCGGGAGTTCGTCGAACGCGAGTTCGCCACCCCGCTCGAACAGGTGCCGCCGAACTCGCCGCAGCGCCGGCGTTTCCTCCAGATCATGGGCGCATCGCTGGGCCTGGCCGGCGCCGGTTGCCGCTGGCACGAGGACAAGCTCGTGCCGCTCACGCGCCGCCCCGACGGCACCACCCCCGGCGTCCCCAAGAAGTACGCGACGTCGATGGAGATCGACGGTCAGGCCGTGGGTCTGCACGTCACGAGCTACGACGGCCGCCCGATCAAGGTCGACGGCAACCCGCGTCACCCGGATGCGCTCGGCGCCTGCAGCGTGCTGCAGCAGGCCAGCGTGCTCGGCCTGTACGACCCGGATCGCAGCGACACCGTGAAGCGCGGCGGAAAAGCCAGCTCCTGGGACGAGTTCTCGAAGTTCGCGAAGGAGCACTTCGGAGCTCTGCGTGGAAAGGGCGGAGCGGGCCTGCACGTTCTGTCCGAGCGCAGCTCTTCCCCGACGCTCGCGGACATGCAGAAGCGCTTCCTCGAGGCGTTCCCGCAAGCGAAGTGGACGACTTACGAGCCTGGCCACACCTCGGCGCTGCGCAAGGGCAGCGAGCTGGCGTTCGGCAAGGCTTACCGCACGCTCTACGACTTCAGCCGCGCGCGCGTGATCGTCTCGCTCGACGCGGACTTCGTGAGCCATCTGTTCCCGCGCGGGTTGGCCAACGCCCGCACCTTCTCGCGCACCCGTACGCCGGATCGCGAGATGAGCCGGCTCTACGCGATCGAGAGCACGTACACGCATGCGGGCGCCCACGCCGATCATCGGCTGGCGCTCCCGCCGCGCCAGATCAAGGCGCTCGCCGCGTACCTCGACGCGGCGATCACCCCGAAGGCCAAGGCCTTGCCCGAGCAGGGCGCGGCGCAACCCTCGCCGGACGCGGCCTTCCTCAAGGACGCCAAGACCAAGAAGTTCCTCGACGCGATGGTCAAGGACCTGCTCGGCAGCGTCGGTCGCTCGCTGATCGTCGCAGGCCCGGAGCAGCCGGCCGAGGTGCACGCGATCGCGCACCGCCTGAACGTGCTGCTCGGCAACGTCTCGCGCACCGTCCTCTACGTCGAGGATCCGATGCCCGATGACGCGGGCGAAGATCTGGCGGCGATCAAGGCGCTCGTCGCAGGCGCGGACTCGATCGACACGCTGCTGATCCTGGGCGGCAACCCGGCCTACGCCACCCCGGGTGACGTGCCGTTCGCCGCGGCGCTCGGCAAGATCAAGAACAGCATCCACCTCAGCCTGTACGAGGACGAGACTTCGTCGAGCTCGAGCTGGCACCTGCCGGCGGCGCACTACCTCGAGAGCTGGGGCGACAGCCGCGGCATGGACGGCGTCATCAGCATCCAGCAGCCGCTGATCGCTCCGCTGCACGGCGGGCGCTCGGCGCTCGAGCTGCTCGACCTGTTGCTCGGCAACGACAAGCCGGATGGCTTCGAGCTCCTCAAGCGTACCCACCAGCAGGCGCTGCCCGACGAGCGCGCGCTCCGCCGCGCCATCCACGAGAGCCAGGTGATCGGCACGGCCGGCCAGCGGGTGATGCCGAAGCTGCAGGAGATCCCCAAGCTCGCCCTGTCCGAGGCAGAGCTCGGCGCCAAGAGCAACGGCTACGAGCTGATCGTGGCGCTGGATCCGAAGGTGCACGACGGCCGGTTCACGAACAACGGTTGGCTCCAGGAGCTTCCCGGCATGTTCAGCAAGCTGGCCTGGGACAACTGTGTGCTGGTCCCGATGGACGTCGCCAAGGAGCAAAACCTGGAAGACGGCGTGCTGGTGGACCTCTCGGTCGGCGGCAAGACCATCCGCCTTCCGGCGGTGGTGGCACCCGGCCAGGCCCCGGGCGTGCTCAAGGTGACCCTCGGCTACGGCCGAACCCACGCCGGCCACGTGGGTGGCCTGAAGAGCGCCGAGATCGAGCCGGTGGGCGCCAACGCCTACCTGCTCGTGTCGAGCGAAGAGGGCTACCTGCGCTCCGGCGCGACGATCAAGAAGATCGGCGGCGGTCCGCGGCTGGCGATGGTCCAGGACCTGTACGCAATCGACCCGATCGGCCGCGAAGGCACCGCGGAGCGGCTCCACGAGATCGTTCGCGAGGGCACGCTCGAGGAATACCGGGAGAAGCCGGAGTTCGCGAAAGAGCGAGTGCACTCGCCGCCGCTGCTCAGCATGTGGAAGCCCCCGACCCCGTACGAGGGACACAAGTGGGGCATGGCAGTGGACCTCGGCAAGTGCATCGGCTGCAACGCCTGCGTCACCGCTTGCCAGGCCGAGAACAACATCCCCGTCACCGGCCGAGAGCCGGTGTCGATGGGCCGCGAAATGTTCTGGCTGCGCATCGACCGCTACTACAAGGGCGAGCCGGAAGAGGCCGAGGTCAGCTTCCAGCCCATGCCCTGCCAGCAGTGCGAGAACGCGCCTTGCGAGCAGGTCTGCCCGGTCGGCGCGACGATGCACTCGAAAGAGGGCCTCAACGACATGGTCTACAACCGCTGCATCGGCACGCGGTACTGCTCGAACAACTGCCCGTACAAGGTTCGGCACTTCAACTTCTTCAACTACAACCTCGACGTGATCGGCATCACCCCGTACACGCCGACCGAAGACCCGAAGATGAAGATCAAGTCGATGGTCTTCAACCCCGAGGTCACGGTGCGTTCGCGCGGCGTGATGGAGAAGTGCACGTTCTGCGTGCAGCGCATCCAGAACGTGAAGATCAAGGCCAAGAACGAGGGGCGTCCGATCGCCGACCAGGAGATCCGGACCGCCTGCCAGGACACGTGCCCGACGGAGGCGATCGTGTTCGGTGATCTGAACGACCCGAAGAGCCTGGTCGCGCGGCTCCACAAGCAGCCACGCGCCTACGAGCTACTCGGTGAGCTGAACAATCGCCCGCGCGTGCAGTACCTGGCGCGGATCAAGAACCCCAATCCGGAGCTCGCCTGATGGACGCGGTCCGAAACGACAACCCGTTCGCCGGCGCGCCGCGTGGCGATAACCCGTTCGCGAAGATCACCGACAACGTCTCGCGCATCGTCGAAGCCGAGCGCCCGCCCAAGGCTTGGTACATCGCGTTCGGCATCGCGCTCGCGCTGCTGACGATGTTCCTGTCCGCGATCGGCTACCTCGCCTGGACCGGCATCGGCGTGTGGGGAAATATGATCCCCGCCGCCTGGGCGTTCGACATCATCAACTTCGTGTTCTGGATCGGCATCGGCCACGCCGGCACGCTGATCAGCGCGATCCTGTTCCTGTTCCGCCAGAACTGGCGCACGTCGATCAACCGCTTCGCCGAAGCGATGACGATCTTCGCCGTGATCTGCGCCGCGATCTTCCCGGGCGTGCACATCGGTCGGCCCTGGCTGCCGTACTACATGTTCCCGATCCCGAACCAGATGGAGATGTGGCCGCAGTTCCGCAGCCCGCTGGAGTGGGACGTGTTCGCGGTTAGCACCTACGCGACGATCTCGATCCTGTTC
>JALYWZ010001071.1 GCA_030852505.1 Myxococcota bacterium
CAGCCAACCGCGCGCGCGCCGAGCAGGAGCGCTACGACGGTTGGGCGTCCCGCGCGCTCGGCAAGCCGAACGACGCGTTCGCGAAGTACTCGATGGAGCGCACGTTCCGTCAGGGCGAGCTGATCCTCCACCCCAAGTTCGGCGAGGGCTACGTCGATCAGGTGCTGGAAGGCGGCAAGGTCAACGTGATGTTCCGCGACGGGCCGAAGGTGCTCGCGCACCGCCACGGTTAGCGACCGCCGCGCCGGCTTGGTTTTCGCGGCGCGCGCCGGTGGCGGGTCTGGGCTTCGCCTTTGGTCCCGCCCGGTGCTCGCGTGATTCGGGTGCTCGCGCGCCGCCACGGCTGAACGCGGCTCGGTCACCGCGCGCCGGACGATCCGCGACGGATCGGTCGGCGCGCGAGAAACCCTCGCTCGGAGAGCGCTCGGGCCGCTTCGCGCGCTCGGGCTTTTGCCGGCGTTCGGATCGCTCGGGTCGTTCGGGTCGCTCGTGGCGATCGCGCGCCGTGCGTTCGGGCGGCGGCGCCGGTGCGTGCACGCGCTTCGGGACGCCGTAGGTCTTCTTCAGCGTGACGAGCTCGTCCCTGCTGAGCGGGCGCCACTCCCCCGGGCGCAGACCATCGGTCGTGATGCCCGCGTGCGAGAGCCGCGAGAGCCGCAGCACCGGGTGCCCGGCTTCGTCGCCGAGCCGCCGGACCTGGCGGTTCTTGCCCTCACGAAGGATGATCGAGATCCAGGTCTTGTCGCCTTCGACACGCAGCAGCCGCACGTCCGCGGGTTGCGTGCGGCGTCCGTCGATTTCGATGCTCTCGGCGAAGCGCGCGAGCTTGCTCTCGTCGAGCACGCCGCGGACCTTCGCCACGTATTCCTTCGGCACCTTGCCGCGCGGATGCTGGAGCTGGAGCGCGAAGTCGCCGTCGTTGGTGAGCAGCAGCGCTCCGCTCGTGTGATAGTCGAGCCGCCCGACCGGCACGACGCGGGCGCCCGCGTTCCGGACCAGCTCCTTGATCGTCTTTCTGCCCTCCGGATCGTCGAGCGTGCACATCACCCCGCGGGGTTTGTTGAGGATCAGGTAGACCAGAGATTCCGAGACGATCTTGCGTCCGTCCACCTCGACGCGCTGGCGGCGGCCGTCGGCGCGGGCCCCGAGCTCGCGCACGACCTTGCCGTCGACGCTGACCCGCCCTTCGACGATCAGCTGTTCGGCGGCGCGGCGCGAGGCGATGCCGGCGCGCGCGAGTAACTTCTGCAGACGTTCTTGGGCCATGGCGTGGCCCTGCTGCTACCACGCTCAGGGCGTCTTGGGGGCCGCGCCGCCGGCACCGCCGGCGTTCGAGGGCTTGCCCGGGGCGCCGCCGCGTCCCCCGATACCGCCCTGACCGCCCGTGGCGACGGCGTACTCGCCCTCGGGCGCGGTCACGGGCGGGCGATTGCGCTCCGCTTCCTCCGCCTCGCGCCGCTCGCGCTCGTTCTGCTGCCGCATCAAGATCTCGTCGCGGTCCCAGCGGTCCACGTGGCCGTCGAAATCGAGATCGACGCCCAGGCGCTGGAGCTGACCCTCCGAGTAAATCTCCCAGACGTCGGGCTTGCCGTCGAAGTTGGTGTCGCGCTGGGCGCGGCTCAGCTTGCCGGCGACGTACAGGCGCGTCTCGTCGGGCGTCCCGCGGCGGGCGTTGTCGATCTGGATCTTGGACATGCGACCGCGCGAGAAGGTGATCCAGGTGTCGATGCTGCCGTCGTAGTCCGAATCGGCGAGCTCGTTCAGCGCCTCACCGCGATCGTTGTAGGTGCGCACCACGTCCTTCACGCCGTCGAGGTTGGTGTCGGCTTCGCGGCACAAGAGCACGCGCTTGCGATCCTCCCCTTCCCCGACGATGCCGTAGACACGGCGCACGCTCGGGAACTGCGCGCTCGGGCCCTTGGTCTCGGAGACTTCGCGGTCGGGGCGGCTGATGTACGCGCAGCGCGACGCGTCGTCGTCGGGCAGGCCCTGGACGTCGCCGAGCGCGCTGACCGGCTCCTTTTTCGAGCCGCCGCAGCCGAGGAGCAGCAGGGACGTGACGAGCGCAGAGCGGAAGTTCAAGGCGTTTTGCCTTTCACCGGGGGTGTCGCGGACGGCGAGGCCGAGGGCGCCGCCGCCGGTGCTGCCGGTGCAGGCGCTGCCGGAGGC
>JALYWZ010001072.1 GCA_030852505.1 Myxococcota bacterium
GGCTACGGCTGGGCGGTGCTCCGCACGGGCAAACGCGCCGGCAGCTGGGGCGCGCCCGGCGTCGCTCAGAAGCTACTCGACGGCGTGGATCCCGAACGGCTGCGGCACCTCGGACTCGAGGAGCTCTCGCCGATCGCCGCGAGCGCCGTCGCCTGGGGCGGAGGCAACACGCAGCTGCTCGTGGCCGACGATGCGCCGCAGCTGGTGCTGATCGCGCGCGCGCTCGCCGCGTTGCTGCAGCGCCCTGGCCACGACATCGCCGTCGAGCCGGTGCCGCGCAGCGAGCTCGAAAAGTCCCGCGCGAGCCGCGATTTCGGGCTGCTCGTGGACTTCGTGCGTGGCCTGGGGCCGGGCCGCAAGCGCATCGAAGAGACGTTCCTGCTCGCCGAGAATCCGGAGCTCGCGAAGCGTCCTTCGGGCCGCTTCGGAGACGACGCGCGCGCGGTGTGCCGCACGCTCTCCCTCGGCGTGATTGGCGAGCTGTGGGTGGAGGGCGCGCACGACGCCGCCTTCCAGCGGCTCAGCGGCTGGCAGCTCGGAAACGTCTACCGCCAGCCGGCGTAGCCGCGCGCTCTCAATCCGGCAGCTTGCTCGGCACCGGCACGCTGCCGCCGCCGCGCACGAAGGACACGATCGATTCGCTGAGCTTGTCGTCGGCCTTGACGCACTTCGCGCTGACGTCGCCGGTGGTCGCGCCCTTGCACTCGCTGCGGCGCTCGAGGAAGGCCTTGTTGATCTTCTCGTCCTTGCGCAGCGCCTCCTGCACGTTGTCGTCGAGAAACCGCCACTCCACCTTGACGTTCTTGGCCGAGGGCGGACGCTGCTGGGTGATTTCTTCACCCGAAAGGGTGACGCAGGAGCCGTCCCAGCGGATCGCGTCGTAGCCCGCGCCGGCACCACTCACCTGCATGCCGCCCGTGTCCGCCTTGCGCTCGGCGAGCAGCAGCACCTCCTCGTCGAACTCGAGGTAGCCCCCGGCAGAGGCGCCGCCAGAAGCATTCCAGGCTTCGGTCTTGCGCGTGAGGTACGCGCGGGTCCACTTCGAGCTGTTCCCGAACAGGTACAGCGCCATCGACGGATAGCGCCCGTTGCACAAGCGCTTCACGAACTTCGGCTCCGGGACGCACACGCCGCTCACCTTCTTGAAGCAGTCGCTCGGGACCTCGACCGGGCCACTGGCAGCAGCCTCGGAGGCTTCCCCCTCGGCTTCCGTCTCACCGCCACCGGCCGCGCCGGACTCGCGGCTCTCCGCGGCGGTCTCGTCGGCGGCGCTCTCCGCGGGTTGGTTCGAGCCGCCGCACGCGGAGGACAGGCTCGAAAGGATCAGGGCCACACCGAGGGAGGTCACGAACGACGACTGAAGCGGGAGCTGCATGGGGGCGGTGTTTTAACCGAAAACACCGGAGCCCGGTAAGGCCCTCGGACACGACCAGCGCGGCGCCCGCGGGAAAACGGCTGATTTCGGCCACCTCGGCGCTTCACCTGGAGGATTCGACGTACTTCTTCAGCGCCTCCAGCACGCCTCGCCAGTTCTGCTCGGAGTGCTCGGCGCGCTCTTGGGTGTCGAAGTTCGACTGGTGAGCGCGAACGCGGGTGCCGCCGTCCTGTTCGTCCAGGTCGTAGCGCACGATCTGGCGCAGCTCCGGCTTGTCTTCCAGGCCGCTGAAGCTCGACCAGTAGTCGTACGAGAGGCTGTGCGGCGGCTCGAAGCTCAGAACTTTACCGCGGTCCTCGTACTGTTTGCCCTGCCACTCGCCACGGAAGAACAGCGGCGAACCGGGGCGCCAGCTGGTCTCGAGCTCGGTGTCGAAGAAATAGGCTTTCACCTCGGCAGGCTCGGTCAGCGCCTTCCAGACGCGGTCGCGGGGTGCACGGATCACGATCGATGCGGAACAAGAGTGGGACATGCGAGGGAGTCTCGCCGCGGAGGTCGCGCCCGGCTTGTACAAACGCGACGAACCGATGAAAACGGCCGCGGCGCCTCAGCGGGCGACGCAGACGCCGTCGGCCGAGGCCGGTTGCGGTGGAGCCCCCGCGTTGGAAGCTCCTCCAGTGACGCGAGCCCCGCCGAACGTGATGCCGCCGCTGGCCCCCACAGCACCGCCCGAGCCCCCGCTGGCACCGCCAGAGCCTCCGCTGGCACCGCCAGAGCCTCCGCTGCTCAGGCC
>JALYWZ010000322.1 GCA_030852505.1 Myxococcota bacterium
GAGCCGCTGCTGGCGACGACGCCACCCGCGCCGGGCGATGAGCCACCCGACGCGGCGTCGTCCGCGCTGCTCTCGGTCCCCGAGCACGCCAGCAAGCACAGCGAGGCACCGAGCGCCGCGAAGCGCGGCCTTTGGCGGAGCCCTGCGCCAGCCTTCGTGCTCACGTGAGGCTGGGCAGCGTGCCGGTTTGGCCCGAGGCGTCGCCGAACGAGGTCACGTCTTCCGCGCCCATGAGCTGCGCGATCGACACCAGCATCCGGTTGTTGTCGTGGCGGGTCGTGCCGTAGTCGACGAACCGACCGGGCTTGATCTTGCCGCCTGCGCCGCCCGCGAACACGTAGGGCATCAACGTCAGGTCGTGCTGTGTGGACTCGCCGATCTCGCTGGCCCAGAGCACGATCGTGTTGTCGAGCAGCGTCTTTTCGCCTTCCTGATACGAATCCAGCTTGTTCAGGAAGTACGCGAGCTGCTCCGTGTACCAGGTCTGGATCTTGTTGTACGCCTCGAAGTTCGTCCCGCTCTGGCTGAAGTCGTGGGAGATGGCGTGGTGATTGCCGCTCAGGTTCAAGAACTGGAAGAGGTGCTCGCTCTCCGAATACGACCACTGGAAGGTGAGGATCCGGGTCTGATCGCAGGCTAGCGCGGCGGCTGCCAGGTCCATCTGCAACTTGCCCGCCTTGGCGTAGGCGCCGTCGTCCTTGAGATCGACCGCCTCGAGCGTCGGCTTTTGACAGGTGCTGTCGCTCACCGGCATGGCGCCGCCGTCGCCCGGCATCGCCAGCGCCGCGAGCCGCTGCTCCACGTCGCGCATCGACGTGAGGTGCGAGTCGAGCTTGGCCTTGTCCGCCGAGCCGAGCTGATTCTTCAGCGCCTCGATCCGGCTGCGCGTGAGATCGAACACGCTCCGCCGCTGCGCGCGCAGGCGCTCGAGCGCCGGGTCCGCCGAGCCGGGCATACCCGGGTTGGTGACGCCGGAGAACAGCGCCGCGAACACGTCGGCCGGATCTTCGCGGGGCGGGATCGGTTGATCGGCGCCTTTATAGGAGACGCGCGCGCGGACCTCGGCGTCGCGCACGTGCACGCCGAGCTGCAGGCTCTTGTGCGTGGTGGGCGGCATCAACTTCTCGGCCAGGTACTGGTCGATGGACTGCCCCGTGCCCCAGCCGGAGGTGGTGTTGCCGAAGCTGACGAAGTCTTTCCCCGACTTCAGCGGGCGACCCGTGAGCATGCCGCCGGTGCCGCGCGCGTGCTCCGAACCGACGGTCCCGCCGAGCGCGCCGTTCTGCAGCGCGTCGTTCAGGCGAATTCCGCGCAGGAACAACAGCTTGTGCTTGATGCTCTCGAGCGGTGCCGTGAGCGCTGGCAGGGTGAAGCTCGTCTCCGTACCGCTCGGCCAGAACATCTTGTTGCGCGTGCCGTTCGGGGTGGTGAACACCACGAAGCGGGTTGGCGCCGGGTCCGCGCCGCTCGCGCGCTGTGCGTCGAGCAACGGAATGGCAGCGGTGGCCGCGAGCGATCCGCGCAGCAGATTCCTTCGCGTCAGCCTGATCGGGTTCATTGCGTTACCTCTTGCGCGACGCCGCGGTACCAGAACGACTCGGTTTGCGTGATGCCGACGGCCAGCTCGACCAGGTCGCCCTGAGATGCGTTGAAAGACTCCTGAAGGGTCGCGATCGAGCACGAATCGGGCTCGCTCTCGCTGCGGCCCGAGGCGAAGCGGAACCACTGGGTGGCGACACAGTCGCGCACCGTCTTGCTCGCCGCGAGCTTCTGGCCGAGCGCTTTCACGCCGACGAAGGCGCCGGCGAGCGCCGGGTCGGTGGTGCCGACCACCTCACCGGAGACGTCGATCGCCTTGCCGTTTTCGGTGGTGCGGAAGCTCCCGACGGCGTCGAAGTTTTCGAACGCGAAGCCGATCGGATCCATCATTTGATGACAGCCGTTGCAGCTCGAGCCCGCCTCGGAGTGCGCCGAGAAGCGCTCGCGCGCCGTCGAGTTGGCGCTGACCTGGGGAACCGAGATGTTCACGTCGTCGGGCGGTGGCGGCGGCGTCTGGCAGAGCAGCTTCGAGCGCACGAACTTGCCGCGGAGCACGGGCGAGGTCTGATCGGGGTGCGCCTGGACCGACAGGAACGCAGCCTGGGTCAGGATGCCGGAGCGTCCCTGCGTCTCGGGGAGCTGCATCAGCGCGGGTCCGCCGCTCGGCGCGCTGACCCCGTAGACCGGCGCGAGCGCCGGGGTGACGTAGCCCTGCGGTGAGGTGAGCAGCGTGGCGAGCTTGTGATCGCCCTGGAACATCACGAAATCGAGGAACTTCGGCAGCTCCTGGATCAGATCCGCGCGCACCGCCTCGCTGAAGGTCGGGAACAGCGTGGTGTTCTTGGACGTCACGTCGAGGCGGGTGGTGCCGAGCCACTGCCCGTAGAACTCGGACAACGCGAGCTTCGCCCGCGGGTCCTGCAGCATGGCGCGGGCCCTGGTCGCGACCTGTTCCTTGGTCGAGAGCTCGGACTTGCCCGCGGCATCGAGCAGCGCGTCGTCCGGGCCGGAGGACCAAAGCAGGTACGCGAGCCGCGATGCGATCTCGTACTGGTTCAGCGGGACCGTGCGGTCCGTCGGCTGCGCGGGCGGCGTGAGCTCGAGCTTGTACAGGAAGTCCGGCGACTGGAGCACCGCGCGGACCATGACCTCGATGCCCTCGGCGTAGCTGCCGCCTTCCTTGCCCGCCTGGTAAGCGGCGAGCAATGCCGCTTCGTCGTCCGCGGTGGTGGGGCGGCGGTAGGCGCGGCGGCCGAGCTTCTTTGCGAACTCGGAGGCGCAAGTGTCCTCGCCCTTCACCGCTGCGTCGCAGCCGGTGAGGGTTGCCAGGTCGGCCACGGCCTTCTTCGCGGCGGCCTCGGCGATCAGCACGTACTTTTCGGCGTGGAGCAGCGAGACCGTCAGCACGGCGGCGTTGTTGTTGAAGCCGTTCGTGATCTCGTCGACCGGCAGCGTCGCTGCCTCGGCGGAGACGTCGACGTTCAGCAAGGTCTTCACGCTGTTCGCGTATTCGAAGCGCGTCAGTCGGCGGAGCGGCGTGGGCGGAACCGACGGCGTCGCCGTGCAAGACGACGTTTGCGGGCTGGCGGGCGGCGGGTTGGCGGTCCCCGTGCCGGGCGGGGTCGGGTTTCCCGGCGTGCCAGTTCCGGGCGCTCCGGGCGTGCCCGGCGTGTTCGTTCCGGGGGCGCCTGGCGTGCCGGGTGTGCCGGGCGTTGCCGTGCTGGGAGTCTCAGGGCTTCCCGGCGCTTGGGGCGTCCCTTCGGGTGCGTTGTCGCCGGAGCCGTCGAGATCTCCGGTGCAGCCCACACCGAGCAGCAGCAACGCCGTGCCGAGCGCGGTGATGGGTTGGCGGATCGAACCTTCTCTCATGTGTGCCTCCGGACGCTGGGCCCTGGGAGCTTAGGTCTGTCTGGGACCTGGGTCCAGGCTCCTCACAGGAAGGGAAGTGACATTTGGAGTCCGCAGCAGGCAGGCGCTTTCAATTGCACGAACAGGGAAGTTTTCAGTCCTTGTGCGTGCGGATCTGCAGTGCGAGCAGCGAGCGCAAAACAAGACATGCGTGAGGGTTTGAGCGTCAGCTCACCCTCTCGGAGTGCCGGCGATCACTGGTATTGGGAATCCAGCCACGCGGTGCGCGCGACCAGATAGTCGCGCAGCGCCTGAATTTGCTCCGGCCAGGTCGCGACCGTCGGACCGACGACGAATCCGCCGCCGCTCCCGTACATCGAGCTCACCGGCCACTTGGCAAAGTCGCGCTCGACCGCGTTCTTCAGCGGCTCGGACAGCTTCGTCACCCGTTCGTTCAGGGCGGCGTCCGCGAACAGCCCCTGGCGGAGCTCCTTCCAGCGCGTCTTGACGGCGGTCATGAAGGCCTCGTCCGTCACGAGCTTCGGATACCAGTTGTTGATGTTGCGCGTGCCCATGTACTGGAAGCCGCCCGCGGGGTCGATCGTGTTCTGCCCGCCGACGGCGAGCGCGAAGTTGTAGTCCCAGAGCGGCCCGGCCTTGAGCTTGCCGTCGCGATCCTTGTGGTAGTACGCGCTGCGCACGTAAGCATCGACGTTCCGCGTGAGCTCGTTGATGATCAGGTAATCGACGAACGACGGCACGTCGATGAACTGCGTGTAGTCACCGATCGGCATCGTGTGCAGCGTGTCGTGGAACTGCTGAATGTAGGTGGTGAGCCACGCCTGCTGCTCCATGTTCAGCGGCTCGGGATCCACCACCTCGAGATCCGTCCAGCAGGTGCCGGCCGTGCTCGGCGCGCCCGCGCTGCCGCCCATGCCGCGCCCGCCGCGGCCAGTGCCGCCGAAGCCGCTCGAGATCGGGTTCGAGCCGGTGCAGAGGATCTTCGGCTCTTCCGCGGCGAGCTGGTCGAACTTGAAGATGTAGCCGCCGCTGATCTGCGGCAGCATCGTGTTCGTCTCGCGAAGCTGCTTGAGGTTGGTGCGATCCTTGTTGTTCTTGATCGTCTCGGACACCCAGTAGATGCCCTGGTAGTCGGTCTCCGCCATCGCTCGGGCTTCGTAGTTGATGTAGACCTCGGCGTAGGCCGTGCGCGGCGCGGACAGGCCGATCTCGCTGCCGAGCGTGTACGTGAAGGGATTCCGGATCAGCGAGCGGTCGTAGTAGGGCGGTATCAGCGCCCAGTCCGAGTCCGACGGCATGCCGAGCACCGGGTGATCGACGTCGTCGTTCTGATTGTCCCAGAGCTCGACCTTGTACGGCGTCTGCGGGAAGCTCGCCGACGATTGACCGCGCACGTGGTAGCCCGCGCGGCTGGCGAGGGTCGGGAGCACGCTGAGCGTCGCGCTGCCGTCCTTCGGCTCGAAGATCATCACCGCGGCGTCGACGGAGATGGTCTTGTCGGTGGGCTTGCCCTTGCCGTAACCGTCGACCAGCACGATCGGCAAGTCCGAGGTCAGATCGAACGTGCGCTGGATGTAGAGCGCGGTGCTGAGCCTGCCGCTCGACATGCCGCCGACGAACGCCTGAGCGCGCAGCTGCGTGGTGGCCGTGAGCACGAGCGGTGTCCCCGCGTACAGCGTGGACGTGGCCGCGGGCACGCTGCCGTCGACCGTGTAACGGATCTCGGCGCCCTCGACGGTGGTGCTGAGCGAGACGCTGAGCTCGCCCTTGAACGACTGGCTCGGCGTCGAAAACGCGACGTCGCCGATCAGGCTCGGCGCGGGCGGCGTCGGATTCGCGCTGCCCCCGCCTGCGACGTTGCCGCCGGAGCCGCCCGATTCGGACGGCAAACCGCCGGAGCCTGCGACAGGAACTGGGCCTGCGCCGCCCGTCGGCGTGGGCGCCGTTCCTCCTCCACCCACCGCGGGCGCCGTCGGCAGCCCGCCCGAGCCGCCGGTAGCGCTTCCGCCCATCGGAGCCGCGGGTTGCCCGCCCATGGGCGCCACACCGCCGTTGGCTGCTGGGACGTCGACCGGCGGAGTGTCATTCGTGTCCGAGCCACAGGCCGGAGCCAGACAGATCCAGGAGAGAACGGCTGTGAGGAGCAGCGGCCTGCGGGGGTCGCGAAAGATCATGCGGGGTGTTCCGTCGGAGTTCGGGGTCGCGAATCGATCAGTCGGCCAAGGTGACGCATTCGAGCGGACTTGCACGAATTTTCTCGTGGCAGAGGCGCGCGCTTGGCTCGTGCGCCATCCGATCAATTGGGGAACAGTGGCGGATCTGCCCCGGCGCAAGGCAAGGAACCTGTCGTCGCTCGCAAAACCGTGAAGGAAGGTCCGGCCTCGTGTGGCTGTAAGTTGCCGAGCCCACGAGCACGCGGTGTCCGCGGTCCCAAGCTTCGACAGCTCGGGGTGTCTCAGGATGTCTATCGAAGCCGGATGGTGGTCCGGTGCTGGCGAGCACTTTCATGGCGCGTGGGTTCTTACTGCTGGGTTGGCTCTTGGGAGTGTTCCTCGCGTGCGGTTGTCAGCGCGCGCGCGCCGTCTCG
>JALYWZ010001073.1 GCA_030852505.1 Myxococcota bacterium
GTGTGCCCGTGAAGCTGCGGGCAGACGGGCGAGCGACGGTGCGCATCCCGCGGGACTATTCGCTGCCCGAAGGGGAGCTGCCGATCGTCGTGCATCGAGTACCGGACTCGGCGTCGAAGATCTTGAGGCGCGGTCAGGTGGTCGGCACCGTGCAGCTGGCGCCGAGCGCGAAGGATCCCTGAAGGCTGCGAGGTCGCGCGTGCTTTTCGTCGATGGGGCCGGCGACCTGAGCTAGCGTCGCGCGGGTGAAGACTTGGCCGGCGTGGGCGATGGTGTTGGTGGGGGTGGCGTTGTCGCTGCCGGTGCTCAGGGGCGGGCTGCACGACGACGACTTTTTTCACCGGCTCGCGCTCTCGGGGCGTGCGCCGGCGTTTCGGCGGGACCTGTGGTCGCTGTATGAGTTCGTGCCGAGCTCGGGCGAGGCGCGGAGGCTGATCGACCACGGGCTCTTGCCGTGGTTTGCGGATCCGGAGCTGCGTACGCGGTTCTTTCGGCCGCTCTCGAGCGCGCTGATAGGGCTCGATGTGAAGGGGTTCGGGGACAGGGCGCTTCCGGCTTATTTGCACTCGTTGATCTGGTTTTCGGTCGTGCTCTGGTTGGTGGTGCGGATCCACCGCAGGCTGCTGTCGGAGCGAGCGGCGTTCTGGGCGAGCCTGAGCTACGCGATCGCGGGCGCGCACGCCGCAACGACGAGCTGGATTGCGGCTCGTCACGTGCTGGTCGGTACGGCGTTCGGTCTCGCCGCGTTCGCGGTGTCGCTGTCGTGGCGGGACAAGCGGGGGCGTTTGGCGCTCGGTGGCGGTCTCGCGTCGGGCGCGCTGCTCACGGTGGGGTTCTTGGCGAGCGAGGCGGCGCTGTCTGCCGTGCCGCTGCTGCTCTCGGAGTTGTGGCTCGGGCGGCGCGAGGCGCGGCGCGAACGGCTGCAGCAAGCGCTGCCGGTCGTGGTCGTGACGCTGGTCTATCTCGGGCTGTACGCGCTGGCGGGGTACGGGACTCGGCGCATGGGCAGCTACGTGAGCCCCTTCGAGACGCCGGGGCGTTTTGCGGTAGCGGCTCTCGAGCGACTCCCGCTGTTGCTCGAGGAGGCATTTCTCGGAGCTCCGTGCGCGCTCGGTCAGTTGGGCGGCGTGCTGCGTTGGACGTTGTGGGGATTGGGCGTCGTGAGCGCGGTGCTGGTGGTGCGGTGGTTCCGGCGCGCGGCTGCTGCAGATACGACCCGACGGCTGAGCTGGATACCGCTCGGGCTCCTGGGCGCGCTGGTTCCATTCCTGGGTCCGATCCTCGACGGACGCGTGCTGGCGATGCCGCTGTTGGCGTCGTCGATGCTGGTCGGCGTGGTGATCGCGGGGCGGGGAGTGGGCGCCCGGGTTCCGCGTTGGGGGAGCGCCGCTCTGTTGATCGCCGCGTGCGGGCTATCGCCGCTGTCCCGCGTGCTCATGACCTGGGTCAGCGCGCAGGTGAGCGAAACCGAGCTGGCGATGGTCTCGCGGGCAAAGATCGATTGTCCGAGTGGCGGGCGGGTGTACGTCGTGAACGCGGCGGATCCGGCGATCGGCTTGTATTCGGGTCCGTTGTTCCATCTCGCCGGCTCCGGATGGCGCAGCTGGCATGTGCTGACGGTCGCGCCGAACGATCTGGAGCTCGAAGCGCGAGGCGAGCGGAGCCTGGTGCTGCGCACTCTGGGGCCGCGCGCGACGAGCGAGTTCGAGTGGGTTCAGCGCGCGTCGGCGCTCGCGGCGGGAACCAAGGTGCGTGCGCAGGGGCTCAGCGCGGAAGTGCTACGGAGCTCGAGCGAGGGAGAGACCGAGGTGCTGTTCGAGCTCGAGGAAGAGCTCGACTCGGGCTGTCTGCTGCGCTGGAATGGCGGCGCCGACGGCTTCTTCGAATCGCTGACGCTGCCTGCCAACGGCACGCTGAAGCTGCCTCACGAGCCGGGCCCGCTGGGCATTTAGCGGGCCGACCGCGCGCGCCGGCGGAAGAGCAGCAAGACGGAGGCGATGAGCCACGGCGCGCCGGTCAAGCCTCGCGGAGCCGACGGGCGGTACGCGCAAGAGCTGTCTCGAGACGACGGCGAGGCTGGGGGCGCGGCGCTGGTGCCTCCCGGTGTGGAGCTCAGGGCGCCGCCGGTTGCCGTCGCACCACCGCTGGCAGAGACGCTCCCGCCG
>JALYWZ010000323.1 GCA_030852505.1 Myxococcota bacterium
GCCCGCGCCCGCGCCGCCCTTGCTGCCGGGAACGCCGCCGTTGCCGCTGCCTCCGCTGCCACCGCCGCCTGCGATGATGCTGCCGCCGGTGCTACCGCCGGTCGGTGCCAGCGTAGTGCCGCCCGTGCTGCCGCCAGTGCTGCTGCCGCCCGTGCTCACGCCACCGGTCGTGGGCGGCGCACCGCCCGTGGCTGCGGGCATTCCACCGGCGCCTGCACCGGAGTCACCGTCGTCCGAGCACGCTGTGAAGTGGATGGCTGCGCCCATCGCCACGACGAGCGCCGCGACACTGGGACGAGAAAACGAACGAAACCGATGAGCGCTGCGGAGAGTCACGCTCGCTCCTTTGCCATGGCTTGCGAGCCGGTGGAAGGCGCGCACGCCGGATTCGCGATCATCCAACGATGGCCGTAATCGAATTTCCTGTCGCGGCTTCAACTCAGCTGTTGCGTCGTTCGCTTCACGTAAAAGCGAGCCACAATACGAGAGGTGCGGCGACGAGACCGAACGACATAAATTGCCGATTAAGGCGAGCGATCGCGATCCAACACTTCACGGATCTTTGCGAGCAACGGTCCGGGCAAGATCGGTTTCTGGACGAACGACATCTCCGAGCTCAGGACACCGTGGTGGACGATCGCGTCGTCGGTGTAGCCGGACATGAACAGGATGCGCGTGTCGGGGCGCAGCTTGGCGATCCGCTCGGCGAGCTCGCGCCCGCTCATGCGCGGCATGATGACGTCGGTCAAGAGCAGCTGAATCGGCCCCTGGTGGCGCTCGCACTGAGCCAGGGCTTCGTCCCCGGAGGCCGCCTGCAGCACTTGATAGCCGTGGCGCCCGAGGATCGTGTGCGCGAGCGTCCGGACTTGCGGATCGTCCTCGACCAGCAGCACCGTTTCGCTGCCGCGCTGGCGATTCTCGGCGCTGGCCTCGAGCGCGACCGGCTTCTTGGCGGCGTCCACCTCGGGTAGGTAGATCTTGAAGGCGGTGCCCTGCCCCGGCTCGCTGTAAACCCAGATGCTGCCGCCGCTCTGCTTGACGATGCCGAACACGGTGGAGAGCCCGAGGCCGGTGCCCTTGCCCTTCTCCTTGGTCGTGAAGAACGGCTCGAAGATGCGGGAGCGCACGCTCTCGTCCATGCCGACCCCCGTATCCGTGACGCTCAGCATGATGTGCTTGCCGGGGCTGACGCCGAGGTGCTCGCTCGCGTAACGGTCGTCGAAGCTCAGGTTACTGGTCTCGATCGTGAGCTTGCCGCCCTGAGGCATCGCGTCCCGCGCGTTCAAGACCAGGTTCATCAATACCTGCTCGATTTGCCCCGGATCGACGAACACGTTCGGGCTGCGCGCGGCGGTGTTGAGGCTGAGCTCGATGTCCTCGCCGATCAGCCGCTTGAGCATGCGCGTGGTGGCTCCGACGGTGCGGTTGATGTCGACGACGCGGGGCTGCAGCACCTGCTGGCGACTGAACGCGAGCATCTGGCGCGTGAGATCGTGCGCCCGCCGCCCCGCGCGGATGATCTGCTCGAGATCGTCGCGCATCGGGTCGCTTTGCTTGAGATCTTCGAGCAACAGATCGCCGTAGCTCAGGATCACCGACAACAGGTTGTTGAAGTCGTGGGCGATGCCGCCGGCGAGCGTGCCGACCGCTTCCATCTTCTGGGCCTGACGCAGCTGTTCTTCGGTCTCCCGACGCGACTGCTCGCTGGCCTCGAGCGCCTGGGCCGCCTGCTGGCGATCGGTGAGGTCGCGAATGTAGGCGGTGAACCCGAGCTCTCCGCCGGCTCGGATCGGCACCACGGCGAGCTCCACCGGGAACTCTTCGCCGCCCTTCTTCATCGCGCTGATCTCGACGCGCTTGCCGAGGATCGGCCCCTCGCCGGTCGCGAGGTATTTGGCGAACGCCCGATTGTGCGCCTGCCGCAGTGAAGGCGGAATCAACAACTCCTGCAGCGCCCTCCCGACCGCCTCCGCGCGCAGGTAGCCGAAGGTCTTCTCCGCAGCAGGGTTGAACTCGCGGACCACTCCGTCCTGATCGATGGTCACGATGCAGTCCAGGGCAGCCTCGAAGATCGCGCCCTTGCGCGCCTCGCTCTCCTTCAGCAGGCGCTCGGCGCGGCGCTCCTCGGTCTGATCGCGGAAGACGAGCACCGTGCCGCGCAGCGTGCCCTCCTCGTCGCGGATCGGCGCGCCGCTGTCGGCCACCGCGCGGCTCGTGCCGTCGCGCGCCACGAGCACGCTCTGGTTCGCGAGACCGACGACGGCGCCCTCGCGCAGGACGCGCTCGACCGGGCTCTCCACCGGGAGGCCCGTCTCTTCCTGGACGACCCGAAATACCTCTTCGAGCGGACGGCCGATGGCCTCTTCTTCGGGCCAACCCGTGAGACGCTCGGCGACCGGGTTGATGCGGACCACGCGGCCCTCGGTGTCGGTCGCGATCACGCCGTCGCCGATGCTGTCGAGCGTTGTGCCGAGCTCTGCGGTGCGCTCTCGTACGCGGAGCTCGAGCCGCTCGTTGGCGTCGACCAACGCGCGCGATTGAGCCTGTAAGCGATCGGCCATGGCATCGAAGCTCGACGCGAGCTTGCCAATCTCGTCTGCCTGCTGGAGCTCCACTCGCGCGTCGAGGGCACCCGATGCCAGCCGCTCCGTCGCCGCCGAGAGCAAGGTGATCGGGCGCAAGATCGAGCGCGCGAGCCAGGCCCCGGCGAGCAGCGCGAGCAAGATGATCCCGCCGGCAAACGCGATCTTGCGCTGCGTGAGCTTGGCGACCTGGTCGAGCAGCGGCTGCTCGGGCGCCATATAGAAGACCGTCCAGCTGACGCCTTTGAAGCGCCGGGCCACGCCGTAGCTCCAGCTCTTCGTGACCCAGGCGACGCCGCGGAAGGCGATCGGATCCGGCGTAAGGGAGCGGGCGCGCTCGAACTGCTCCGGAAAGCTGCGCGTCTCGGCGAGCACCGCCGCGGTGTTCGGGCCGAAGCGCTGTTCGGCAACCATCTCGCGCAGAGCCGCCGCGTCGACCGGACCTGCCGGATGAAACAGCACCTGCTCGCTCGAGGTGTGGGCCTGCCGGACCCCGTGCCGGTCGAGCAAGACGGCGAAGCTGCCGGGGCCGACCAGGGCGTCGGACTCGCGCAGGAGCTGCCAGAGCGCCGAGGCACGCACCCAGACCGCGCACGCACCCAGCAACGCGCCGCTCGAGCCGCGCACGGGCGCGAGGTAAGCCACGGTCGGCAGCTCGCCCGCAGACGTCTCGAGATACACGTCGGAAATCACCAGCTCTTTGCTGCCGCCGAGGACGTCTCGAACGTGCGCGCGGTAGCCGAGGTCCTGGCCGTCGAGCTTCGGCTCGCTCGAAGCCAGCACGCGGCCCGTCGCGTCGAGCAAAGCGACTCCCCAGACTTCCGGGTTGTTCTGCGGCAACGCCGCGAGCAGGCCCGAGAGCGCGGGACGCGCCTCGGCAGCTCGGGATTCTGCGTACTCGGAAACCATCGGCACCTGGCTCAGGCCGAGTGCGGCGCTCCGATAGGTGAAATTGAACGCGTCGATTTCACGCGCGAGCTGGTCGGCGCGCGCTCCGAGCAGGGCCGAGGCAGTGCCGATCAGGCGCTGGCGCGCCTCGCGGATATCCAGCACCGCGGCCAACCCGAGCGGGATCAGCGAGGCCACGAGCAGCAGCGCGGTCAGCTTGACGCGCAGTGGCCAGTCGCCCACGCGAAACCAGGACCTCGACGGCTGTCTCCGAAACCCGCTGGCCAGCTGGGCGCCCTCCTATGGCTCTCGAGCTCCCTCGCTCGAGAAAACTGCCACCAGGATAGGCGGGCAACCTGCCGGCGCGCAAGCGAACGCCGGCGATCAGCTCGCTATCAGCGCTCGATCAGCTGACTGCGCTCCGGGCCGACCGACACGTAACTGATGCGCGTACCGACCAGCTCTTCGATGCGGTTCACATAGGCCTGCGCGGCCTTGGGCAGCTCGCCGAACTTGCGGCAACCGGTGACGTCTTCGGTCCAGCCGGGCACCGTCTCGTAGACCGGGGTGGCGCGGTCGAGGCCGGTGGTCGGGAAATGCTCGGTGGTGGTTCCGTCGAGGTTGTAGCGGTTACAGATCTTGAGCTCGGTGCGACCCGAGAGGCTATCGAGCTTGGTGAGCGCGATCTCGGTTGCCTCTTGAACGCGAGCGCCGAAGCGCGAGGCGACGGCATCGAAGTGACCGATGGTACGGGGACGGCCGGTCCGCGCGCCGTACTCCTTGGCCGACTCGCGCAGAAAATCCGCCTCGTCATCACTCATACGGGTGACGAACGGGCCTTCACCCACGCAGGTGGCGAACGCCTTCATCACGCCGAGCACGCGATCGGCGCGATGGCCGAACAGGCCGGCGCCGATCGGCGCGAACGCCGACAGCGCGCACGACGAGGTCGTGTACGGATAAATCCCGTAGTAAATGTCGCGCAGGGCGCCAAGCTGCGCCTCGAGCAGGATCCCCTTGCCGTCGCGGGCCGCCGCCGAGAGCACCTCCACTGTGTCGCAGACGCGCGGCTCGATCGTCGGCAGGAAGCGATCGCACCAGGCGAGCGTCTCTTCCACCGAAAAACCGGCCTCGCCGTAGATCTCTTTCGCGACCAGGCTCGCCCACTCCACCGAGCGGAACACCGAGTCGTGCCGCGACTTCTTGTCGAGCAGGTCGCCGATGCGGACGGCCTTCTTCAGGTGGCGATCGCCGTACGCCGGCGCGATGCCGTTCTTGGTCGAGCCGTAGGCGCGGCCGGCCAGGCGGCGCTCTTCCCACTCGTCGAGCTTCTTGTGGAACGGGAAGACGACCGTGGCGCGGTCGGACACGAGCAGCTTGTCGACCTTCACGTTGCGAGCCGTGAGCTTGTCGAGCTCGCCCACCAGACCCTCGAGGTCGATGACCATCCCCGGACCGAGCAGGTTCAGGCAGTTCTCGTAAAAAATGCCGGACGGCACGAGGTGCAGCGCGAACGTGCCGAACTGATTGACCACGGTGTGGCCAGCGTTGTTACCGCCCTGGAAACGCACGACCACACCCGCGTTCTCCGCGAGGTAGTCGACCATGCGGCCTTTGCCTTCGTCGCCCCAGTTGACTCCGCAGACGACCGTCACCCGTGCTGTCATTTCAATCCTTGCTTTCGAACGAGCCGGGGCGAGCTTAGCCCCGATTTTCGAGCGCGCACGCTCGCACAAACCGCAGATTTGCGGGCAAATCCGGACCGGCGGGGTTTCAGCCCGCCGGCGGACGCACGATCGCGAAGGCCACGCCCTGGGGATCCACCAAGAACGCAATGCGGCCGTACGGAGTGTCGAACGGTGGGACCGCGACCTTGCCGCCCAGGCGCGCCGCCTTGGCCGCGTCGGCGTCGGCGTCGGCGCTGCCGATGTAGATCGTCCAATGCGGCGAGACGCCCTGCCGCTCACCCGAGAGCTGCATCACGCCCGCGGCCGGCCCCTCGGCGTGGCTCAGCGTGTAGTACTCGATCTTCGGATCTTCGAGGCGGCGCGGCTCGAGGCCGAACACGCCGCCGTAGAACTTGGAGGCGCGCGCGGCGTCGGGCGTGTTCACCTCCCACCAGCACATCGCGCCGGCTTCGCCGACCAGCTCCGAGCCGCGGTGGTTCTTCGGCTGCCAGACACCGAAGGTCGCGCCAGTCGGATCCACGTACGAGCCCATGCGGCCCTGGTCGAACACATCCATCACCGGGAACAGCGCCTTGCCGCCCTCGCGTTCGACGGCGCGCGTCGTCGCGTCCGCATCCTCGACACAGAAGTACATGCCCCAGCGCAACGGCGCGTCCATCCCCGGCGGGCGCCCCGAGAGCCCGGCGACCTTCTGCCCGTCTTTGAGACAGTTGGTGTAAAAGAACGTCTCCGGGCCTCCCACGTCGAAGGTCCAGCCGAGCAGCTCACCGTAAAAACGCCGAGCGGCGTCGGGGTCGCTGGTCATCAGAT
>JALYWZ010000046.1 GCA_030852505.1 Myxococcota bacterium
GGATCTCTCGAACGCGACCTTCCGGCGGGCAAAGCTCGCCGGCGCGATCTTCTCTGGTGCGAAGCTCGACGGTGCCGTGTTCGACGCGGGTCAAGCGCCGGCCTAGCGACAAGCGGCTCGAAGCGACCGCGCGAAGGCGAACAAGGCGACCGAGGAGCTGGGGCAGCAAGCCACCGACGCGCACGTGCGGGAAAAGTACCCCGACGCTAAGAAGCTCCACCAAGGCGAAGGGCCCAACACCCTCGACAACGTTTACGAGAACGGCTCACCGCCTCCCAAGTACATCGTGGCGGAGTCGAAGGGCGGAAGCGCGACGAACTCGTCGTCGAGGGCGGGAGAGAACGGCGATCGTTATCAGCAAGGGACGCCGGAGTACCTCGACAGCAGCAGCAAACATATGGCTGAGCATGGAACGGGAGACGAGAAGAAGGCTGGCAAGGCGCTTCAAGATGCCGATCCTGGCGAGGTCGAATACATAGAGGTGAAGCAGCCTCTGGACAGCAGTGGTAATCCGTCCGATATCAAGGTCTCCAAGTACGGAGACAGTGTTCCAGCCGCAGGAAGCACGTAGCCATGACCAACATTCCTAGCCACAAGTTTAAGGGCAGCTACACCGCCGAAGAGGTCGATGAGGACCTTGCGTTTTTGAGAAATGAACTCGGGCGCAAACTTGCGAATTCACCTTCTGCGATGGGTGGTAAGCAAGTCGCGGCCCAGTTCACGCGTGGTTGTGGCGCTTATTCCGTCGGTAGGCCAAAGGATGCACTCGAGGCGTTCCACGCCAGCGTTGAGTGCTCCGGGGCGCAGTTCAGTGCCGTCTCTGCAGAGCCGAACACGACCATTGCCTTTGTGTTTCGTGGGAACACGCTAACGGGCCCTGCGGGCGCTCCGCAGTTCGGAGCCTTGCCTCCTTATTGGATTCAGGCAGTGTTTCTCAGTGCGGCTTTGCAGCGAAGCGAGATCTTGGAAACTCTGCTGGCGGTGCCTTTGACGGTGTTCGACAAGGCGCCTGGGGAAGTTGACGCTTGCTACATTCACCTTGTTCACGCGCTAAAGGCGTTCTTCGCGCATCGCGATTTTGCCGGGAACCTCGAAGAGTTTGATCGCCTAAGTCGCCCGGAGTCTTTGAAGATCGCAACACCGCCGATCCTCGAGCGCTACCGCGCGATAGGCCCGGTTCTGGCTGCTTTCGAGAAGGGTGATGCGCTTGCCTTCAATCAGGCGCTTATTCGTGAGCTTGAGGCGCACAAGAAGACTTTTGGCAAGGGTAAGGATGCCAACACACCCAACGGTCTGATCGACGTTCACGCCGCGGGCCTCATGCGCCTCGCGCTCAACCGCGGTCTGAAGCTCGACGTCGAGTCGGACTATGTTCCGAAGTGGTTGATCGGGCTCGAGCAGTCATGAGCCGCGGCGTGATGCTCTACTCGGTGCCCCCGGCGCGCCTGCGTCAGGCGCTCGGATCGCGCGCGTCGGCGCTGAAGGCGGGGTTGAAGCTGGGCAGCGATCCGCAATCGCAGGCGACGGCGCGGTTCATCGACGAGGGTTCAGTGGCGGACTGCGACGCGGGCGTGCGGGTCCACGCTTTCGAGCGGCTGTGCGAATACTTGGGGCGGAGCCTACCGAACAGCAGCGTGTCGCCGGTGAAGCTGGACTTTCTCGAGAAGGTCGACCTGGAGCTCGAGCGTCTGAGCTTTTGTCTGAGCTTGTCGAAGCTGATCTATGGCGGAGGGCCACTGGATCTGCCACCCGCGGATGATTTTCCGACGGTGGGTCACGCGGACGTGCGGCTGGTGGAGCTGGCGGACGAACAGCGACGAGCTGGACTGCTGAAGTCCGGGGGCGAAGAGATTGAGAGCGTGTTCGCGGAGCTCAGCGACTGGGTCGAGGTCGCAGCGGCGCGCAAGGACATGCTGGTTGGCTTTTGCTATTGAGAGTGGGACGATGAAACTCAGAGTCGAATCTGGTGTCGCAGCCAACGTGGTGAACGAGCAGGTGCTCGCCGAGCAGCTGCAGTGGCTGGTCTACCCGGAAAACAAGTTCGCGATCCTTGAAGACGGCGAGCGCTTCGTGCAGGCGTACCTGAACGAAGACGGCGCCTACTCGATCGAGTACAAGGACGGGGACGACGAGCCGATCATGCAGTTCGAGGGCGGGACGCTCGAGCAGGCGCAGCGCGTGTTCCAGCTGTTCTTCAAGGGCGGGGACTACCGCGGCGTGGTGCCATTCGAGCGCTTCGACTTCTAGGCGCTATCGGCGTGCCGCACTCAACGAACGACTGAAGGCACGGCGAGCCTTCGCTCACCAGTTGAGCGACGCGCGGAGCTCCTTGACGAGGAGGTCGGCCATGCGTTGGTTCTCGGTCACGTTCGGGTGCCAATCGCAGCCGGTTCCCTTGCTCGCGTCCTGCTGTCCGAAGTTCAGCACTTTGACCTTCGGATCGCCGGCTGCGTTGGCTTCGGCGACGACGGCGCCGATGTACGAAGTGGCGTTGGAGAGGCCGGTTCCGTAGAGGAGGGAGCCTATTCCGCACAGGATGAGCGCGTCCGGATACTTGCTGCGAACCTTCGTCAAGAGCGCCTTGTACGAGCTCGAGAACGCACTTTGCCCGAGAGACATGTTGGCGCTGAAGTCATTCGTCCCGAGGTTGATCACGACGGCTTGGGGCTTCAGCGCAAAACTCCAGGCGGGCGATGCCATGCCGGCGAGGGTGTGCTCGTAGACGGTCGACAGCACGTTGGTCGTGTTGCCACCGTTGTCGCTGTAGACACCCCAACCCGACGCCGCAAGGATGCTCGCGTCTGCCCCCAGCACTCGGGCAGCCACGGCGCCATAGGTCATGTACGCACTCTCCGTTGCGGTAGAGAAGCGACAACCGCCGTTCGGATCGTCGCCGCCGTTCGGGTGCTGCTCGCTGCCGAGATTCCCGTAACCGGCGCTGATTGAATCGCCGATGACCTCGATCAGGCGTCCGCTATAGGCAGGCGGATCCTTCACGGAGCCGCTGGCGAAGCCGAGGAACGTGTTGACGGCATAGCCAGGCTTACCCTCCGTCTCCCGATAGAGGGCGACGACGTGTTCACCCGCGCCGAGACCGGTGCCGAGCGTCAGTACCTTTTCTCCGTCGGAGCTCGCGACGGACACCCGTGTTCCCGGCATGCCATCGATGACGGGCTGAAAATAGATGGCCTCGTTCCCTTCGGAGCGCATTTTAACGGAAACCGTGTCGCCCTCGACGGTCGCGACGAAGCCGGTGCCAGACCATGCGAAGCGCGGTCCAGCCGCGTTCGAAGTGTCGACACGGCCCACCCAGCGCACGCCACCGGAGACTACGGCTGGGACGCCGTCACCCGTCTGGCCAGCTACGGGAGCGTTGCCGCCACTGGCGCCGGCCGTTCCTCCGCGGCTGACCGCGTCACCGCCGCTTCCGCCTCCCTGGCCTGCTGCTGCGCCCGTGTCGATCGAGCCCGCGCTTCCGCCCGTATTCGGCGGTGAGCCTCCAGATGAGCCGCCAGCCACTGTCGCAACGCCGCCGGTTGGCGAGCTGCCGCCCGCTCCAGCGCCTCCGCTCGTTTGCGCGTTACCGGCGACATTCGATGCGCCGCCCTGCGTGCCGGTGCTGCCTCCGGCGCTCGATCCGCCAGAGGTTCGGCCTGCTGCGGCAGTTGCTCCGCCGCTGGTTCCAACGCTCGAGCCCGCCGCGCCGCCAGAGGTGCTCGGTGAGCCGTCGCCCTCGCTCTGGCAAGCCCCCGTGACCTCTGCAACGAATACGGCCAAAGCTAGCTTTGCGAAGCGCGAGCGAGAGAGGATTGCCATCATCATGGTTGCAACTCGAATGTATCAATCCGAGTAGTAGATCCCTCGGTCCAAAACAGTTGAATCTGACTGGCTGTTGCCGTGAATTTCCAGAGCCCAGGCGCGCTTCCGAGCCCGCATGCGGTGACGTCCCTGGCCATCGCTTGTCCTGTGGTGGCGTACGTTCCGATTTCCTCGTAACCGGTCAACGCCGAGCCCGAGGTCGAATACGTCGTGTGCCTGCGGTGAAAGTAGCCGGGGCGCATGGCGAGGACATCGCCGGGAACGGAGCTGTAAGAACCATAGAAGATCACCTCGGTGAGGACGTACAAACCCTCCGTGATCTCACCGCCCGTGGCGCTCGGTGGGGTGCCGGTGCTCGTTAGCACCGTCGGAAACGTCACCGCGGGAAGCGGATCCCCACAGACGAACGGCTGTGGCTCGGGAACGGCTGCCGCTTCGCCCCCGGCTCCGGCCTGCTCGTTTTCAGACTCCATTCCTCCGGCGCCGCTCATACCGGGTGCTCCGCCGGATCCCGCAGCAGTGTCGCTCGCACCGCCTGCACCCGCGTCTGCCGAGGGATGCCCGCCACTACCGGCGTCGCCCGTCGAGTCCCCAGCGTCGCCAGCTGAACCGCCGGCGTCGCCCATCGAGCCGTCCGCGCCGGCGCCCGCATCGCCTCCTGCCGAAGGTTCATCAGAGCCGCCCGTTGAATCGGAAGCTGCACCTGCTTCGCCGGCGTTCCCGCTCCCGGCCGCGCCGCCACTAGCTTTCGCGCCGCTCGATCCGCCGCTCGTGTTCGGGCCGCCCGCTGCTCCCGCGTCGGCGTTCGAAGCCCCGCCCGTGGGAGGCGCGTCGAACTCTCGATCCTCCACGCCGCAGCTGCTCATCGCGCCCAGCAGAACCGGAACCCATGCAAAGCGGCGCATGCCCATCTGAGTGCGCCGAGCCTAGCACGCAGCAGCAACGAAGGCCGGTTTACTTGAGAGCTGATCTCAACTTCTCCAGATCGCGCTTTTGATTTGCTTCGAGGTCCTCTCGGTCACGATGCAGCATCCGGCATAGATCTTTTGCGGCGGAGGCGGCGTTGCTTGCTGCAGCGACCAGCATCCAGGCCCTCGCGAGCATCAGTTCGTCGACGTAGCCCATCGCGACGAAGCCTTCACCGCTGCCGGTGGCAAAGCTCGCGATCTGTTTTTGCCACTTCTCGGCGCTCGCGAGATGCTCTGCCGCCTCGAGCGCTGCGGCCGGAGCGAGACTCGGCTTGGCCGCCGAACGCATCGCAGAACGGATGCCACCGTCCTTCTTCGCCCCCACGAGCGCGCGCGCCCAGTCGGATTCCAGCTCGCAAAGGTCGTTGAGGGCCATCCAGTGCTCGGGCGAATCGAGCTTCTCGAGGAACAGGGCCCGTTGTTCAGCGAATTTGCGAACCGTACGCGCTAGGAGCTTACGAGCCATGAGGCTCACGGTAGCGTACTCGGCGACGCAAAGGCAGAAGCGCTGCTGCGGCGCGCCGGACAACGTGAGTCCTTCAACGACGGGCAGCTTCGTCGAGCGTGGCCTCGAGCAATGGCAACGCCGCAACGTCCTTGGGTCTGCCGGCCCGTCGTTTTACCTCGATCAGCTCCGACAGACTGAGCACATGGATCTTGAGGCCGTCGCCGACGTCGAGCTGGACGGAAGAGGGCAGCAGGTCCTCGTAGGACTTGCCGCCGTCGATCTCGCCCAGGCAGTCGAGATCACCTAAATCGGTCTCCAGGAGCTGGTGTCCTCGACCCGCGAGGTGCGATTCACCCGGTGTGATCCTTCTGGGATCATGTCGGAACCGGGCGCCGATTCGTTTCAACAAGCGCAAGAGGCGACCGACGTTTTCCGGGCTTCGGCTGTGGACGATCCAAGTCTCCGGTCGTGACGGGAGCGCCTTGGAGGACGCCAGCAAGCATGCCGACGACTATGGCCTCGACGCGCTCGGTGGCGAGCAGGCGTAGGATCTCATCGAGGCGGGCTTGTGCCATTGACGCGTCGAATGTTCTCTATCGAGCTCCACAGCTCCTGCACCCAAAGGACGCGTTCGAGCGGTGACAGCGCAAGCAGCTTTCGGATCTGAGCGCGATCTACCCCACGCTCGTCGATGTCGGGCGCACAGGGTGCTTCTGAGACGCGGGCTTCGGTTGCCATCGTGGACCAGGTGAGCGTGACGACAAGGCTAGCAGAGTCGAGGTGGTGGGGATCGCTTCGCTCGCGATTGGCGCTCCAAGCGAAAGTGCTGCGCGTCGTCGTAGAACTCGGGCCGTTCGTTGTCCCAGTAGCCGGGGATGCCGAGGATCGGCACGGGGTCGAGGATGTGGTGACGCTGACGAAAGCCGTGCACGGCGGCAGCGGCGCGCGCGTCGATGGCGTGGCGCATTTCGTCGTCGGTTTCCGAGGCGGGCAGCCGCGACACTTCGAGCAGCAAGCCCTTGGCTGCGAGCCCGGGGTGCGGAGTCAGCAGTGATTCGAGTGTGCCATGCCCGACGAACCAGAAGCGCGTGGTCTGGAGCAGCTCGGCGCGACGTTCCCAGAACACCCGCTTGAAGCGCAGCTCGCGCAGATCTTCGAGCAAACCGGGGCTCGTGCTGAGCACGATCACGCCCGACTCATCGAGCGTGGCCGCCAGATTTTGCGGCGGCGCGCGGCCGTTGCGCGGATCTTTGGGACCGATCTGGTCGTCGACGTGCAGCGCGTTGAGCGCCCAGCGCAGCCGTGGGAAGTGCGCCCACACCGCCATGTTGAAGAAGTCGTGCCAGTTGCTCGGCCGCGTCGGCACCTGACGCAGCTTGGCCACGTGCTGCTCGTAGCCGCCCTGTTGCTTCACGACGTTGCGGTCTTGCGGGACGAAGCGCGGAAGCTCGGCCTCCACTGCCTGCGGCACCTGATGGGCCAATCCGTCGTATTGCTCGGGGCGCGGCCAGTCTCGATACGCTTCGAGCGCCGCCAGAAACCGCGGGTGGAAATTGCGATAGGGCAAGCGCTGCGTCCACTCGAGCCCAAAGCGGGCATTGTTGGTTGCTTGAACCGCTCGGTGGATGGCGCGCAACGACTGCACCCGCCGAGCCTAGCCGAGATTTGCCGTAGGCGGTCGCGTCCTGGTACCCTGCTTGCCATGACGAACGCTCGCCTGTTCGGTGTCTCGCTGACGGTTCTCGTTTTCTCGAGCCTGCTGGGTGCGTGCGGGGACGACGACGACGGTGGGCTGTCGGAGGCGCAGCGACATGGAGTGGGTGCGGCGTGCGCGGACGACGACGACTGTTACTCGAAAGACTTCCTGCTCACCTGCTTGGCTTTCAAGGGTGGCTACTGCGGGCTCGAAGGCTGCGCAGGGAACGAAGACTGCCCCGCGGGCTCCGCATGTGTGGAGCACGACGACGGTCAGAATTATTGCTTTCTGATCTGCACCGACAAGAGCCAGTGCAATCCCACGCGGCCGCCCGAGATCGAGGCCAATTGCTCGGCGAACATCACGTTCGTAGAGCAGAGCAACGGCTTCAAGGCGTGCGTGCCTCCGAGTTGAGCGGCGGCGAATGTGGCGTCTCGGTACGCCAATGCAACCAAGCTTGTGGTAGCGTGGCTGGTCGAGCATGAGTTCGAGCTTGTTGGCAGCCGCGCGGTTCTCGTGGCGATGTGTAGCGCTCGGTCTCGGGCTCGGGCTCGCGGGTTGCGGTGGCAGCGACGACCCGGCACGGAGCGACCAGCCGCGACCGGGCTCGCGCGACGCGGTGGAGGCTGCCATTCAACGCGCGATGGCGGGGGAGCCCGGCGAGGTGAAGTTTGCGGCGGAACTGAAGCCCGTCTTCGCAGAAAAGTGCGTCTACTGTCATCACACGGCGAACGTGACCGGGGTGGATCTGACGCGACCGTTCGATGCGGCCGTCGGCATCGTCGGGCGTCCTTCGAGCCGTTTGCGCAGCGAGGCGCGTCTGCTCGTGGATCCGGGCAACCCGCGGAACAGCTTCGTGCTCGACAAGGTGATCCGGGACAACCTCGCGTTCGAGCTCGAGGGGAACGCCATGCCCTTTCAAATCCCGATGCTCGGCGCCGAAGCCATCAGCGCCATCCGCGGCTGGATCAGCGCCGGCGCCGCCGACGACGCGAGCTTTCGCAGCGACGTGGCGCCTATCTTCGCGGAGCGCTGCGTGTACTGTCACAACCCGAACAGCGCGCAGGAGCCGGACCTCACGCAGCCGTTCGACTCGGTCGTCGGCATCGTGAAGGTGGCAGCGGGCAATGGCGTGCGCGTCGTGCCCGGAGACCCGGACGCGAGCTTGCTGGTGAAGGACATCGAGGCGAAAGCGGAGGCCAGCGTTCCGATGCCGTTCCACCCCGAGAGGCTGACCGAAGCCGAGGTGTCCGTGCTGGTCCGCTGGATTTCTCAGGGTGCGCCCAACAACTGACGCCGGGAACTTCCGAAGAGAAATGCATGCAGCCTCCGCCTCGAGGTCCGTGGTCTCCTCAGCCGCTAGCGGCCGCGCCGTCAAAGCCGGGTTTCCTGAACCGGAACTGGAAGTGGGTGGTGCCGGTCGGCTGTCTGGGCTTGCTGGTTCTGATCGGTGGGTTCGTGGCGGGCGTCGTGCTGTTGATCTTCACCGCGATCAAGAGCTCGGATGTGTATCAGGAAGCGATCCAAACCGCGCGCACGCATCCGGCGGCGATCGCGGAGCTGGGTACGCCGATCGAGACGGGCTGGTTCGTCAGCGGCTCGGTCTCGGTGACCGGTCCAAGCGGGCACGCCGACGTGTCGATCCCGCTCTCCGGTCCCAGGGCGTCGGGGACGCTCTATGGAGTCGCGGACAAGAGTGCTGGACGCTGGGCGTTCTCCCGGCTGGAGCTGGAACTGGAGGGGCGGCCGGCGCGCATCGATTTGCGACGCGGAGCGCCCTGAGCGAACGCGCAGCGGATCGAAGATTTTCGTGTTTCGGTTCGCGACGCGTGCCGTGAAAATCCCGCGTTTCTTCGGGTTGAAGCGCGATTGAAGCGAGCGCTGCGAAACCGGGCGCGAGAGCTTGGCGTAGGGTCGGTGGACGATGGCGGACGCTCACGACCCTAAAGGCTGCCAGTTCCGATTCTGCAGGAACGGCGGGCTGAGGCCGGGTGAGCCCGCCTCGCAAGATCGGCCCTCGGTTCCGCCGGTTCTGACCGAGCCCGCGATCATGCGGCTGCGAGTCGCCGCGGGCGCTGCTGCGTTGCTGTTCGGGGCCTACCTTGCGCTCGACGCCGTGGCAGGCACGCTCTCGATCTGGTCGATCGGCCTCGGAGGCGCCGCGATCCTGTCGTCGATCGCGCTCGTTTGCTACACGATGTCAGGACGCGGCACGCCGGCGAGCCTGCGCTTGTTCGGCTCGGCCTACGCGATGTTCATCACGCTGGCCCTGGCCACGACCGAGAGCGTCGCGGTGCGCGGTGGGGTCGCCTGGTCGGCGATCTGGATCGGGTTGTTCCCGTTCCTGGTCCCGTGCAGCCCGCGCCACGTGCTGGTGAAGGCGATGGTCGCGGCCAGCTTCAGCCCGATCCTCTATTTCGTGCTGGCTTCGCAGCGCGGAACGGCCCTGCCCGGTGCGGCCGAGCTCGTGATGAGCTTTGCGCCGCTGTACCTGGCCGGCCTGGTGGCGTTCCTGGCTTCGCGCGTGCTGCTCGGGCTCGGCGCCGAGGTCAACAATGCGCGTCAGATGGGCATGTACGAGCTCGAGTCGCGCATCGCTCAAGGCGGCATGGGCGAGGTCTGGCGCGCGCGCCACAACTTCTTGCAGAGGCCCGCCGCGGTGAAGCTGATTCGTCCGAACACGGGCGAGTCGAACGGGTTCTCGTCGGACGCGGTCGCGCGCATGCGCTTCGAGCGCGAAGCGCAGGTGACGGCCAGTCTGCAGTCGCCGCACACGGTCGATCTCTACGACTTCGGGGTGACGCGCAGCGGGACGATCTACTACGTGATGGAGCTGCTCGACGGCGTCGATCTCGAGACGCTCGTTCAGCGCGAGGGGCCGCTCCCACCGCAAAGGGTCGTGCACATTCTGAAGCAGGTGCTGGATTCGCTGGCCGAGGCGCACGAGCGCGGCCTCGTGCACCGCGACATCAAGCCGGCCAACATCCACGTCTCCAAGCGCGGCTTCGAGAGCGACTTCGTCAAGGTGCTCGACTTCGGCCTCGTGAAGTCGAAGCAATCTTCCGAGCCGATGAGCAACAGCTTGACCGCGGCGAACGGCATCGTCGGCACGCCGGCCTACCTCGCTCCCGAGCTCTTGACCGGTGAAGGCGTGGTCGACGGCCGCGCGGATCTGTATGCGCTCGCGTGCGTCGCCTATTACCTGCTCACGGGGCACCTGGTGTTCGACGCCTCGACGGCCATGCAGATGGCGGTCGCACACGTCGCCGGCGTGCCCGTGCCCCCCTCGCAGCGCATCGACCGGCCGATCCCTGCGGCGCTCGAGCGGCTGGTCATGAACACGCTCGCCAAGCGGCCCGAAAACCGCCCGGCCAACGCGATGGCCATGCTGAAGTCGCTCGAGGCGATCGACCTCGGCGTCGAAGAGGCCGCGCAGCCCGCTCAGCCCGTCGCGCTGTTCCAGAAGCCCGGCCGCACGCGCAACGTGCTGAACTGAACCTGCGTATCAGGCTCGCGCGGCAGGCTCCTCCGCGCGCAAGTCACAGTCACGATCCTGACTGCGATCTGACTTTGCGAAGCTCCCTTCGCTAGCACGCAGCCGGGTTCGCCTCGTCGTCGTGCAGCGACGCGGCGCTGCGTGCGGCGTGCCAGCCCACTAGGTGCGCGAGCCTTCCGCGGGCGGCGGTTGCGACGCGCGGTCGTGGAAGCGATTGTGCAGGTTGATAGGGGTGGTGCTTTTGCGCATCCGCAGGTTGATGATCTCGACCAGCAGCGCGAAGGCCATCGCGAAGTAGATGTAGCCCTTGGAGATGTGCTGGCCGAAGCCCTCGGCCACCAGCATCACGCCGATCAAGAGCAAGAACGACAGTGCCAGGATCTTCATGGTCGGGTGGCGCTCGACGAAGTTCGAGACCGGGCCCGCGAAGATCAGCATCACGATCACGGCGGCGATCATGGCGATGACCATGATGATCAGCGCCGGGGCCATGCCCACGGCCGTGATCACGGAGTCCAGCGAGAAGACGACGTCGAGCAGCAAGATCTGGGTCAGGATCACGCCGAACGACGCCGCGCGCACGGGCTTGTCGCTCTCGTGCTCAACCTCGAGCTTGTCGTGAATTTCGTAGACGGCCTTGCCCACCAAGAAGATGCCGCCGACCAGCAGGATCAGATCCCGCCCCGAAAACGACTGGCCGAGCACGCCGAACAGCGGCTCCGTGAGGCGCATCATCCACGAGATCGCGAACAACAAGCCGAGGCGCGTGCCGAGCGCGAGCGTGAGCCCGAGTGAGCGAGCCTTGGGCTGCTGCTCCTTGGGTAGCTTCGCGGTCAGGATCGAAATGAAGACGATGTTGTCGATGCCAAGCACGATCTCCATCGCCGCCAGCGACAGCAAGCTGATCCAGCCCTCGAGCGTCGAAAACACGCTGAAATCGAACATCGGGGCAGCTATATCCTGGATCCGGGCGGTAAGCGACTGCACTACAATCCCGCCGTGCCGACCAGTCCTCCTTCGTTCTTCAGCCGCATCTGGCTTTCCTGGGTCACCGCATTTCGGATCGTGTTCGACGCGGCGTTTGCCGCCAAGGTGATAGCGCTCGAGAGCCCGGAGCTCGGGCCGGCGCCGCAGCCCGCCACAGCAGCCGCGCCTCCGCCGACCCCGCGTGAAGATGCGCAACGGGCGGTTGCCCTAGCGCAAACCGAGGGCGCCGAGGAGGGCGCCAAGCTGTTGCTCCGGCTGCTCCAGCGCGACGGTCGCTTCGTCGATTTCGTGCAGCAGGACATCACGACCTTCGGCGATTCGGACGTGGCGGCTGCGGCGCGCGTCGTCCACGAAGGCTGCCGGCGTGCGCTGGCCGGCCACGCCAAGGTCGCGCCGGTGCGCTCGGAAGCGGAAGGTACGAAGCTGACGCTCGACGCGGAGCAAGCGGCGCGCGTGAAGCTGATCGGGGAGGTCACGGGCAAGCCGCCGTTTGCGGGCGTGTTGCGCCACCGAGGTTGGAAGCTCGAATCGCTGAAATTGCCGACGCGCGTCGGCGGAAACGACCCCTCGATCCTCGCCGATGCGGAGGTGGAGCTGTGAGCCGCTCGGTCGGGATCGATCTCGGTACGACCCACACCGCGCTCGCGTACGCGGTGGAAGGCGAGGTCACGAGCACGCGCGTGTTCGAGGTGCCGCAGATCGTGGCGGAGGGAGCAGTGGCGGCGCGCGAGCTGTTGCCGTCGTTCCTGTATTTCGCTCACGAGAGCGAGCGCGACCTCGGCTTACCGTGGGACGCGGCACGGCGCTTTGCGGTCGGTGAATACGCGCGGACGCGCGGCGCGGAGTCCCCGGGCCGCGTCGTGTCGAGCGCCAAGAGCTGGCTCTCGCACGCCGGCGTGGATCGGCGCTCGCCGCTGTTGCCGATGGGCGCGCCGGAAGACGTCGAGAAAATCTCGCCCGTCGAGGCCTCGTTCCGCTACCTCGATCACCTGGCCGAGGCGGTGCGCTTCGCGCTGCCGGAGCTCGGCGAGCTCTCGGAGCAAGAGGTGATCATCGCGGTGCCGGCCTCGTTCGACGCGGCCGCCCGCGATCTGACGGTCGAGGCGGCGCTCGCCGCGGGCATCGACAACGTGTCGCTGCTGGAAGAGCCGCAGGCCGCGCTCTACGCCTGGATCGAGGGCGCGCAGCAGAACTTCCGCCAAGCGCTGCGCCCGGGCGATCTGGTGCTGGTGATCGACGTCGGAGGCGGCACCACGGATTTTTCGGCGATCGCCGTGCTCGACGACGACGGCGCGCTGGAGCTCCGGCGCGTCGCGGTCGGCGACCACATCTTGCTCGGCGGCGACAACATGGACCTCGCGCTCGCCGAGCTCGTCCGCCAGAAGCTCGAAGCCGAGGGCAAGGAGCTCGATCGCTATCAGCTCGCCTCGCTGCCGCACGCCACGCGCTCCGCGAAAGAGAAGCTGTTCACGAACGCCTCGCTCGACTCCGTGCCGATCGCGGTTGCGAGCCGCGGTTCGGCGCTGTTCGGGAGCGCGATCCAGAGCGAGCTCCGGCGCGAAGAGCTGACGCGATTGCTCGTCGAAGGCTTCTTCCCTCGGGTGGACGGCGCGGCGCGACCGGCTGCGCGCCTGCGCGGCGGCCTCACGCAGATCGGCCTGCCGTACGCGGCCGATCCGGCGATCACCAAGCACCTCGCGGCGTTCCTCGGGCGTCAAGTCGGGGCGACGGCGGACCTGCCGGGGTTCGCCGAGAGCGGCGGGCGCAAGCTCTTGCACCCGACGGCCGTGCTGTTCAATGGCGGCGTGGTCAAGGCGGAGCCGCTTCGTGCGCGGCTGCTCGAGACGCTGAACTCGTGGCTCGAGGCCGACGGCGGCGAGCCGGTGCGCGTGCTACCCGGGGAAGATCCGGATCGCGCCGTGGCGCGCGGCGCGGCGTACTTCGGACA